>JBKPNP010000134.1:0-4189 GCA_046732775.1 Acidobacteriota bacterium | reverse complement strand
GCGCCGCTGCACCGAGTGCTAACAAACTTTCGATACCCTCGCGAAACTCTTCCGATTCCATGTGATCCGCATATGCCCTGAATGAGGCATTTTTCCAAGCGGTATTTTTCGAAACCGGCAAAGGTCGTCGTCTACCACCGAGCTTTGGATTGTGCTGATATTCGATGCCGGCGGCTTCGAGAAGTTCAGAAAGTTCGAGCTTGTTGAAGTGCGGATAACGGCGTGACCCGGGAAAGGATCTAACATCAACGAGCGTGGCGATTGAGTGCGACTTAAGAAGTTTCTTGAATTCATCAGCCGAACGTGTCGAATGACCTATCGTCCAGATTTGCATCTTCAGCTCGCCTAGTCCTTCAGTAACGCACTGTTAGTTTGCGTCCCTGCCAAAAATCACGACTCCCTCTAATACGTGAAGACGCAAACTAACAGTTTGCGTTACGACTGCGGAGACGAATCGTTCAGGCATTCTCTTAACTGTCTGCTTGCCGACCTTTCACGTTATACGTCAACGCTCCCTTCCATTTGTCCTCAGCCCAGCCACGCTTAAAGGAACGCTTCAAGCTTGAAGCGACCCTTCTTCTCAAGCAGCGGTTGCCACAGATCGCCCAGACGACGCAGGCGAGCAGGAACGTTGTCGACGCGAAAGTCCTCAATCTTGACGCCACGCTCGAGCTCAGACCATTTCACGGGAGTGGAGACGGAAGCAATATCACGCGGTCGTACTGAGTAGATAGACGCGAGTGTGCGCCCCCAGGCATTCTGATTGTAGTCAACCAATACCCTGCCCTTCGGCCGCTTCGCAACGATGTAAACAGCCGTTATCAGCTTTGGGGCTTGCGCTGCGAGCGCGTGGGAAAACTCCTTGGCGAAAGTCCATACCTGCTTCTGCGTTGGGCCGCGCTCAATCGGAACGTAAATGTGAATGCCCTTTGAGCCAGTCGTCTTTGCGTAACAAGGCATTTTCAACGATTCCAGCCCCTGCCGCAGCAGCAGCGCCGTTTCAATCACTTTCTCGAATGAGGCGCCGGGAACTGGATCGAGATCGAAATGAAGATAGTCCGGTCGGTCGACGTCGTCACACTTCGCGTACCACTGGTTAAGATCGATGCAACCGAGATTGATTACCCAAAGGAGCGCGGGCAAATCCTGAATCATCGGGAAGTCGATGATATTGCCCGACGAGTGTTGAATGTGACAGAGCTCAATCCATTCGGGCCGCGGCGAGGGCGCGCGCTTCATGAAGAAAAAAGGGCCGGCAGCGCCATTCGGATAACGCTTCATAACCATCGCGCGGTCGGTGAGGTGAGGCAACAGGTATGACGAAACGTCAGCGTAATACTGAATCAGATCGCGCTTGGTTATCCCGAGCTCCGGCCAAAAGAGTTTATTGAGGTTAGTGAGTTTGACAGACTTCCCTTCAAGTTTTACCTCAACGTTAACCTCATCCTTTGGAAGAACAAATCTTTTCGTGGTGCCCTTCACCGATCGCGATGATGCGCTGGCTGAACGTTCGACGCGTGCCGGATGAAAGTCTCGCGTTGCCGGATTATCTGTTGCGGTGGATTTCCTGGGCATCGTGGTCACTGGGCGGTGTGCAGTGTGCAGTGGATAGTGGACAGTAGCCAGTGGACAGCGAGAACTCAGGACTCAGGACTCAGGACTCAGGAGTCAGGAGTCAGGAGTCAGGAGTCAGGATCCAGGATTCAGAACTGCTCACTGCTCACTGCTCACTGCTCACTGCTCACTGTTCACTGTTCACTGCTCACTGGTTACTGCTCACTGCTCACCCGCTATCTGCTCAGCTTCTTCTTCAATCGCTTGAAGGGCTTTCAGAAGCATCTGCCGGTGCGCAGGCTTCACCGCTTTGCTCAACTGATCCTCGATTCGCGATCGCGACACTTTCAAAGAGTCAATGCGTTGCTGGCGCACGCGTTCTTGAAGAGGAACTCGAGGTTCGCGCCTCGCTTCGGCGCGCTGACTCGCCTCCTCCATCTGCTCTTCGTAGGATTTGCCCCATCCGATCGCCATAACTTCACCGGAGTAACACTCGCCTCAGCGCAACTCACACCACCGTCCCATCTTTAATCACAGCATTCTTCGGAACGATGATAATTCCGTCGCGAATGTAATACGAACCGTCCGCCGCGTCAGCCTCCTGGAGGCCCGCCTCATTCAGCAGCCGGACGTTGCTGCCGATTCGTGCGTTCTTGTCGACAATCGCACGACTAATCAGAGTTCCCTCCCCTATGCCAACGCACGGAGTGCCGGCGACGACATCGTCGCGCATTTCTTCGAAGGTCTGGTAAGAATCCGCCCCCATCAGAAACGAGCTGTCGATTCGCACCCCTTTTGAAATTCTACTTCTCAACCCAATCACGGAATTGGTGATGGACGCCCCGATGACAATGCAACCGTCGCTGAGTATCGACTCAACAATTCGTGAGTCATCTATTTTCGATGGCGGCAGGTAACGTGCTCTCGTATAAACCGGCGCTTCCGCATCAAACAAATTAAACTTCGGCAGCTTCGATGTCAGGTCGAGATTAGCGCGGTAAAAAGCGCTGATCGTTCCAATGTCTTCCCAATAACCGTCGAACAAATACGCCTGCACGTTGTCGTCTTTGATCGCATCCGGAATTATCTCTTTACCAAAGTCAACGGCGTTTGGATCGGCAGCGAGCAGTTGTTCGAGGCGGTCATACTTGAAAACATAAATTCCCATCGACGCGAGGAACGGCCGGCTCACGGCTTCGGCCTCGCTAAGACCGAGCTTGCGCGTATCGACGCGCATTGATTGGAGCTCGTCGCCTTTGGGTTTCTCCTTGAACTCGATGATGCGGCCGTTCTCGTCAGTCTTGAGTAAACCAAAATCCGTTGCCGCCGCTTCATCACACGGCGTTACCGACACGGTAACGTCGGCGCCGCTTTCGTAATGCCGGTTAAGAAACTGGCGATAGTCCATCGAGTAAAGATGATCGCCCGAAAGAATCAACAGGGTGTCGATACCCCAATCGCGCAGATGCGGCAGCACTTGTCGCACCGCGTCGGCAGTTCCCTGAAACCATTGCCCGCTTTCCGGCGTTTGTTCGGCGGCCATCACTTCCACAAACCCATTTGAGAATTGTGAAAAGCGATAGGTCTGGGCCAGGTGGCGATTGAGTGATGCGGAGTTGTACTGCGTTAACACGAACATCTTGAAGACGTCGGAGTTAATGCAGTTTGAGATGGCGACGTCAACGAGCCGGTACTTGCCGCCGAGCGGCACGGCAGGCTTCGATCGTTGTTGGGTAAGCGGAAACAGCCGGGTTCCCGCACCACCACCAAGAATTACTGCGAGCAGATTATGCTTTGCAGGCATCAGTTTTTTGGTTCACTTTGGATTCGGAAAGCAACGCGAGGATAGACGGAATCGAAAGCCGATTCAAGACTGGTATCGCCAAAGCCGTCACATAACGCGATTTAACTCCGAAGGAGTTCGCTAACTTCAGCCCAGGGTTTCCTACCCTGGGAAAACTAGTGGGTGAAGATCCGCTTTTACTCTGAAGGAGTTAAGGACGGGTGAAACTCCTTCAGAGTTAGGAGTTCAATGTTCGGCTGATTAACCCAGGGTAGGAAACCCTGGGCTGAAGTTAGCGAACACCTTCGGTGTTAAGGAATGAAAGTGAAAGAGTTTCGGGACAGCCTCAATAAGCGCCGGCGGGTGAGTTACTAACGCGAGTACCGGCAGCTTCCTGCGCAATCTTAACGCCGACGCTGGCGCCGATACGTGTTGCGCCTGCTTCCACCAACGCGCGCGCGTCGTCAAGCCCTTTCACGCCACCGGATGCTTTAACGCCCAGCTCGGAACCAACCGTGCGCCGCATCAGGGCGATGTCTGCGACGGTGGCGCCACCCTTTGAGAAGCCGGTTGAGGTCTTAACAAAATCTGCGCCGGCTCGCCGCGCCGCCAAACAGGCGCGCACTTTTTCGTCGTCAGTGAGCAGCGCAGTCTCGATAATCACTTTGCAGGTCACGCTGTACTCATGTGCGACTTCAACAACCGAATGAATGTCGTGTTCAACTAAACAATCGTCGCCGCTCTTCAACGCTCCGACATTGATGACCATGTCTACTTCACGTGCGCCGTCAAGAATTGCGCGACGTGCTTCGTAGGCCTTGACGTCTGAGAGTGTCGCCCCCAGCGGAAACC
>JBKPNP010000133.1:0-1698 GCA_046732775.1 Acidobacteriota bacterium | reverse complement strand
AAATCGTCGTAACAACTATCGCCGCGCTGAAGACCTCTATCGCAAGTCGATCGAGGAGGTACGCGACTACGCGATTTTCTTCACCGATCTTGACGGCCGCGTCGCCAACTGGAACCAGGGCGCCGAACGTATTCTTGGTTACTCGGAATCGGAAGTTCTCGGGCAGGACGCCGCAATCTTTTTTACTCCGGAAGACCGCGCGCTGGGCGAGCCCGAACGAGAAATTGCCACGGCCGCTGCGCTGGGCCGGGCCGAGGATGAACGCTGGCACCTGCGTCGCGATCAAACTCGCTTCTATGCCAGCGGTGTTTTGAATTCTATTCGCGACGAAGCGGGAAACCTGCTTGGCTTCACGAAAGTCATGCGCGACATGACGGAGCCGAAACGATTGGAAGCTGAGCGCGACCGGTTCTTCACGCTTTCAATGGACATGCTGTGCATCGTCCGCCTCGAAGGCCGCTTTGAGCGAGTTAACCCTCAGTTTGAGAAACTGCTCGGCTTTACCGAACAGGAGTTGTTTGCGCTTCCGGTATTCGACTTTATTCATGCGGAAGACAGGCCCGCCGCCGAAGCGGAGTATGAAAAGTTGCGGCACGGCGAGCCGACCAGCCTGCTCGAAAACCGTTTTCTCTGCAAGGACGGCACTTACCGCTGGATAGCCTGGAGTTACTTTCCGGTGCCGGAAGATGGGCTCGCTTACGGCGTCGGACGCGACATGACTCAGCTGCGGCGCATGCACGAGGCCCTGCAGTTACGCGCGGAAGAACTCGAAGAAGCCAACCGCTTGAAGGATGAGTTTCTTGCCATTCTTTCACACGAACTGCGAACTCCGCTGACCTCAATTCTCGGTTGGTCGCGGTTGTTGCGCGCCGGTCAACTGAAGGAATTCGATCGCCACCGGGCCATTCAAATAATTGAACGCAATGCGGAAGCGCAGTCGAAGCTGATCGAAGATCTCTTAGACGTCTCGCGAATTATCACCGGTAAATTGAAGATGGAGTTTCAACCGGTACCGTTTGCGCCGATTGTTGAAAACGTAGTTAACGAACTGCTGCCGGCGGCCACCGTGAAGAATCTGCAACTGGAACTTGCGGCGGACCCCGCGGCCGGGCCGATCATTGCTGACCCGACGCGTTTACAGCAGATCGTTGGGAACATCATCGCGAACGCGATCAAGTTTACGCCCGACGGAGGCCGCATCACCGTTCGCCTCGAACGAATCGACTCGCATGCTCGCCTGCGCGTTAGCGACACGGGCATCGGCATCAGTCCAACGGTACTGCCGCACATCTTTGAGCGATTCAAGCAGGCCGATTCTTCAAACGTGCGCAGCCACGGCGGGTTGGGACTGGGTCTGGCGATTGTTCATCACCTGGTGCAGCAGCAGGCCGGCGTGGTGCGGGCTGAAAGTGCGGGCGAGGGCCAGGGCGCGACGTTTATCGTTGATTTTCCGCTCGCTGCGTCAGAAGCTACCAGCGGTGGAGCGGTGCGTGTAGATTTGTTTTCTCAAGAAGTGCAATTGGCAATGAGGGAGGGCGCGAGTTTTTCCGCGTACGCTTCGCGATTGCAGGACGTGCGCGTGTTGCTGGTAGAAGATGAATCGGACACGCGCGAATTACTGACCACAATTCTGGAGCAATGTAGCGCGCAGGTTGTCCCAGTCGCCTCGGCGGCCGAGGCACTAGGCGCAGTTGAACG
>JBKPNP010000132.1:0-75298 GCA_046732775.1 Acidobacteriota bacterium | reverse complement strand
GACTGTGCCAGTCACTTGTCCAGGGCTCGAGCTTGTTTCTCGTGGCTGAAGCGCGCGACGCTTTCCAGGCACGTTCATTTGCTGACGCAAGCTCGTCCCACATGCCAAGCGGAAGAAAGATGTGCGATGGCATGTGCAGTGCATGCTCGGCGTCCGGTGCAATGCGTGAGTACTCCAATGCTGCGCGCAATCCCCGGCGTGCAGTGGCCGGCGCGTCGGACGCATGAATGATGTAATGCGCTGCACCGGGGTGCAGCGGATTGCGATCGAATACATACTGTGCATGGTTCGCCGCTTCGGCTTTCAGCTTTCCGGCAGCAGGTCCTTCGGCATCCAATGCCTGCCAGATGATTCCAAGCGCGGCGAATGCATGCGCCTCGGGATCTGTGGGCATTCTCTGACTCCAGTGACGTAACGAATCAGCGAATGCGCGGGCGCGTTCCTGTTCCGTACCGTCCGAGTAGAAAGCTTCGACTGCTGCGGCGAACGCACGTTCACGGGGAGTGCGAGCGCGAGCAATCCGCTCTGATGTTGTCGGAGCGAGTCTCTTGAGAACAGCGTGAGCTGAAGCGGTATCATCGATTCCCCATACAAGCTGCGTATTCGATAACGCTTCCATCCAGTACGGAAGCGCAAAGCTCGGGTCTGCCTTTTCCGCTCGATTGAATGCGTCGACAGCATCGGAATACTCGAAGCTGTGGATGAGGGCGAGCCCTTCGAGGAACGGCTTCTGTGCCGCTGCATTCCCCGAGTTGGGAAATGTTACGTGGCCGAGTGCGCGGGAATCACTCTTGCTGACGTGATGAGCGTGCTCGTCGTCCTGTGCCTGAATGATTACAGGCAAGAGGAGTAATGAGAGGGCAACTGGAAGAAGTTTCATCGTATTCCCCACGAGGAAAACATGACATCGCGCTCCATAATCTACGTATCCGCCACCGTGTTTTTGTCTGCCTGCGCAACTTCTTCCAATACCGCGTCATCAGGGTCCACAACAAGCTCTAGTCCAATGACGTTCTTCGTCACCAGTGTTGGCAGCGGCAACGGCGCCAACCTTGGGGGGCTCGAAGGTGCGGACAAACATTGCCAGGATCTCGCTCAAGCCGCAGGTGCGGGTGGCCACACGTGGCATGCATACCTGAGTACCACTGGTGCAGGATCGGTGAATGCTCGCGATCGAATCGGCAAAGGCCCGTGGCGCAATTACGCAGGCACAGTGATCGCGCAAAGCGTGGATGATCTTCATTCAGCGAACAACAACCTCAACAAGCAGACCGCGCTTACCGAGAAAGGCGGCATGGTCAAAGGTCGTGGAGACACTCCCAACCAGCACGACATGCTCACAGGATCGACCGCTGAAGGCAGAGCTTCTACGGACAATACCGACACGACGTGCGGTAACTGGACAAGCAGTGATCAGGGCGCAGCGATTGTCGGCCATGTCGATCGCATGGGCCTGGACGAGAGCGCGCCTATGAAGTCGTGGAATTCATCCCACCCGTCGCGCGGATGCAGCCAGCAGAATCTGGTCGGAACAGGTGGAGCAGGATACTTCTACTGCTTTGCAGTGAATTAGTATTGTATTGATACTAATATAGACTGACTCTATATCTCAGCTCTTCGTCCCTCCCTGTACTTGCGGGAGGGACGAACTTCTCGACGAGAACGCCGCCATTTGCCGTGATCACTTTCTGCGACGCAATGTTTTCAGGCTGAGTGCAGATGTCGACATAGCGCAGGCCGCGAATCCTTGCATCCTCGAGAACTTCGCGCAGTGCGAGCGTCGCATAACCACGGCGCCGCTTCCACGGGACGACAGAATATCCGATGTGGCCGAGGCACGATGGAGGAAGTTCTTCAGTGCCTGGTTCCCATCGGAATCCAACACTGCCGGCAAATTCACCGTCCCATATCCATCGATGGTATCCAGGCAGCCGCTTTACCCGGGTTCCATCAGGAAGAATTATTGGATCGCCTTTTCCCTCGATGTCCACGAGGCTTGCAATGAATCCGGCAGGATCCTTTTCGATCTGGCCAAGCTCTTCCTGGCGCGACTCTTCGGCGCGGAGATTGTCAGACGACCAGCCGCGTTCGAGTGCCACTTTGTAGCTCTCGAGATATTCCAGTGATGGCCAGACGAGCTGCATTTCGAATCGATTCGTGCGCCGGTGTTCTTCACGGCGCACGTGACTGATTTATTTGCCGAGTGTTTCCTTGATTCGCGCGAGATGATGCCAGCTGTGTCTCACTGCGTGATCTTCGAGAACGAATTGCGCGGTAACCGGCGCGTTGAAGCTGAGGCCGAAAGGCGCAGCGGTGTCGAGCTGCTGGTCTGTAAACGCACGAACTGCTGCCGCGGCTTCGCTGCTGTTTTTCTTGAGGAGGGCAAGCGCGTCGGCCTTGGATACGCCCGCGTTTTCAGTCGCATGACCGGCGTTCATGTTCTTCACCACATCCCATGTCACCTCCGACATATCCTTGCCGCTTCCAACTGCCTGAGCCAGTTGCACTTCTACCGGATACACACTTGCAACGTGATGAACTACGACGTTCAGCGGCCGTCCATCACGCTCCGGATTGATCGGCGTTTTCCACTCTGAATCGGAAAGATTCTCGACATATGCTGCAAGTCCTGCGGCGCCCTTTTCAATACGTGCAGCCAGTGCTTCAGCTCTAGTGCTCACTTGTGAGTCTCCTGTCAATGCGTTGTGAATGCTGCGAACATCTCAAACATGGTCGTTCATGCACAATCGTTCAAGAATCCGGCGGTGGGCTCACTTGAAGTGACGGTCAGCGCCCACAGAATGGAGTGAGATCGAGCCTTTGATTCAGGTGACCGCTACCATATAGTATGCGTTCGCCAAAACAGGGGGCTGTAACGATGCCTGAAACGTGGCATCTCAGCGGTAAAGTTCTCGTAGCATGCAATTGCGACTGGGGATGTCCCTGCAACTTCAACGCGCTTCCCACTCACGGGAAATGTGAAGGCGGCTGGACATGGCATGTCGAAAGCGGCTCGTACAACGATACGAAGCTGGACGGTCTCAACTTCTCCGTTTACGTCAACTGGCCCGGCGCTATTCATGAAGGAAATGGCGAAGCACTCATTCTGATCGATGCAAAGGCAGATGCTGATCAGAAGAAAGCGATCGAGCGCTTGATCAGCGGCGGAGCAGGAGGGCCGTGGGGAATTCTTGCATGGACATGGCCCACAATTCATGGACCGTTCAGTGTTCCGTATGATGTCTCGTTCGACGGAACCAACACCCGTATCAAGGCCGGTGAACATATCGAGGTGAAATGCGGCCCGATCCGGAATCCGGTGACAGGTGCAGAATCGCATCCGGGTGTGGTTCTCCCACAAGGCATCATCTTCAAGCGCGGAGACCTCGGCACAACTACAGACTTTCGGGTTTCCAATGGAATCGAGTACGATCACTCCGGCAAGTACATGGGAGTCGGCGAGTTCGACTACGCCTGGCCGTAAAACATAGAAAATATTCCCGCGACAATAATTAAGCCGCCTGCAATGCGCGCGATGCGCAAGCCTCGAGGCCCGAACTTCTCGAGAAAGATGAATGCGGTCAGCACCGCAACCCACGCAAGATTCATCACGCCGACAACGAACAGCACCAGCATCAGCGCCCAGCAGCAGCCCAGACAGTAGACACCATGCTGAGCCCCCAGTACAAAGGCGCCTCTCGCACCTTCACGCCAGTTGCTCATCAGAAAACCGAGCGGGCTCTGACATTTAGTCAGGCACTTTGCTTTTGCCGGTGTCAGCTGATAAATGCCTGCAGCAATCAGTATGATTCCCGCGATGTACGGGCTGGTAACGACCATTCCTGGCGAGAGCAGCGTGACCTGGTGAAGCAGCCATTGCAGTGACGCCGCAATGGCGCTGAATGCAATCCAGATGGAAAAGTGCCCTAGCCCAAAGAGCGCAGCTGCTATCGATTGCTTCTGATCTCTACGCATTTGTGTAAACAGCAGTAAAACCGGCAGCGCAGTCGGAGCCATCATGCCGATCATCATTACAGACCACATCGCGAACGTGAGAAGAAAATCCCGAGTGGTCCATGGCGTGTCTATCGACATGCCCATCCGCGCCATTGACTCAACCGCGCTCATCTCGTTATCGAGGCGAAACAGATAGAGCCAGGCGAGTGCAGTCAGTAAAACGATGCAGCTCGCGATTACGATTCGGTCGCGGGACAATTTTTCCGCGACCAGCGATTGACTACGCACCGCGCCAGGTGAACGGTGCGCTAAGTCCGCTGTTCGTTCCCGTCGTATCGTGCCAGCTCACGCCGAGCGCGGCGACATGACTCGTTATCGCCTTGTTCAGTGTGACCGGGTTTGCTGCCGGATGGCCGGAGTTCCAGAGCTTCATCGGCTCGGCCGCGTTGGGGTCGATGCCCGTATGCGCGTGACCGGCCATGTCGACTTTGTCAGCAGCCTTGACTGACCACTTTGTTCCGTCGCTGTTGACTTGTATTGGAGCTGACTCTACCCCAACAAATTTTCCGATGAGACCTGAGAGACCTGCCATCGGACCACCAGCTGCTCCACTTGCAATGGCGGCGATCGCTTCGCTCTGCTCCGATGTCGCGCGATCATCGATGACAAGGCCAACTGACCAGTTTCCCTCTATCATCGCCCCGGGTGTAAGACCGACAACGATAAAGGTCAGACCATCGAGCGAGACAGAGCCGTACGATCCCTTTTCAATCTGAAAGGTCATCGCAAACGTGCAGGTACCCTTTGTAGGCTCCGGCATCATCTTGTCCATGAGGCAGGGACAGAAGAAGTCGCAGCTGCACGTCTCGTAATACTGTCCTTTGACGTTCCAGGATGGGGTAGTCATTTCAGTGGTCTCCGGTGGCCGCATTTCCTGCAGGAAATTAGCCGTTGCCGGGTATCCCCGTGAGGTCTACCGGCTTCCCGGAACAATACATTGCCAGCGTGACCTTACATCGCAGCCGCGATCGAGCGTCGAGTCTTCATAGATCACGACAACCGCGCGATTGACGCGGCGTCGAACACGCTTCCGCGAATCCTTGTCGAGTATCGTGCGCGCAGCCCCTGCAACGCGGATGGCATAGTCGATTCGGTCGGCTTCGGGCCAGTGTGATGCACCGGTCTGGCGAAATATCAGGGTGATTCGCCCACGACCGATTTTGCATTCTGGTGGAGGGTTGATCTGCATCGATTGCGAAATCTCTTTCGCAACCGACGCGTAGCGTTTTCCGGGAAGCTTGATCTTCATGTGAGCTTTTTCTCGAGCACTTCCAGCTCTATTCCATCTACACGTGCTATGCCATGCACGTCGTCGAACTTGAACGGCTTCATTTCACCGGTTCGGTGATATCCTCTTCTCTCATAGTAAGAGATTAGCTCAGAACGCCTCGAGATTACTGTCATTGTCATCTTCTCTGAATGCCACGTATTACGCGCGTAATCCTCAGCGGCCTGAATCAGCTGCCGTCCGAGTCCGCCGCGTTGAAGTGTTGGCTTCACTACGAGCATGCCGAGGTAGCAGTTGGATCCGCGCTTTTCAACATTCACTGATCCGACGATTTCATTCCCGTCGCTGCATGTGATGATCGTCGACGCTGGTCTGGTGATAATGTTTTCTATCTCTCCAGCATCGGTCCTCGTGCCGTCCAGCAGATCCGCTTCAGTTGTCCAGCCGAGTCTGCTCGAATCTCCGCGATAGCAGCTGTTGACCAGCGCGGCCAGCTCGGCCGCATCAGAAATCGTCGCCGGACGAAATTGAAGCTCGCTCATAAGCTTGCTGCTGGACGGTCGATCAGCCTGATCTTCTGCCAGATCTTCCCCGACAATCCCGTCGCGAGATTTTCGATGTCGTTCACGGCATCGAGAATGAGCGCATCGCTGAAACGCTGAACCAGCAACGCAGCAAGCTTGCTCGTAACAGACAGCAGCTCGCTGCAGTAGTCGAGATATCTGCCGAGCTGGACTGAAGTCATGGTGCGCTGCGGAGACGATTCAGTATCGGGCATCGACGATGTGAGGCGTTCAGGATCCTTCGTCAGCTGGTGCATGTCGACCACGTGCGCGATGCTGCGAAGCAGGTGAATCATTCTGAGCGCACGCTTGCGCTTGATCTTGGTTTCAATCGACAACAGGAAGTTGATCGCGATACCCACGAAGACGACGTTCGAGATTCCCGATTCAATCGTGTCCCATCCAGTCTGCTTTCCGGGACTCGTCTTTGCCATCGCGAAGCCCGCCAGCACGACTATTAACACAATCGCAAGCGTCACGGGAATGCGAACTTTATAGTCGGGTGTGCCGAGGTATGCGACTGTCTCGTGGACTTCATTGCCGATCCGGATGAGCTCGTCGGCGACCCTGCTCAATCCTGATCCCGGAAATCTCTCCGAGATGCGAGCCTTGAGCCGTTCGATGGTTGTGACAATGTTGGTCTCGTCGAGCTCGCGGTATGCCACTGGTCTCTTCTCGCGAGAATGACTTCGTCTACTTCTTGTAAGCCGATGTCAGACCTTCTTCGACAATTGTCATCGTATTTCCTTCGATGAGACCGCGTCTCGCTGGAGTAGTATTTCCAGTGATTGTCACGGACGTGCCGAATGTGCTGAACGAGCCGGTTTCAGTGACAGTTACTGTCGACACCTGGCCGTTGGTTGTGACACGCCGGTGGATTGTCTCACTGAACGTGAATCCTTCGAAGAACGTGTAGACGTCGTCGATGACTTCGGTCTTGTTTGCGCCGCTGCCACTCACCGTATAAGGAAGTGCCGCACCGTTGATGGTGCGAAGCGACCAGTCGCCCGTAATTGTTTTTACTCCCGTCACTCCACTGTCGCAACTGGCGAGCAGGGCGAGAGATGATACCAGAAAGAGTTTTCGCATTTCGGCGAGAATATATCCTTTCTAAAGTATTGTCGAGATATTCGAGTGCGATGAGTATTCGGTTTCGTTACCTGATTGTCTTGATGAATGCGACAGCCTGCACGACTGGACGGCTATGGGACGCCCATACACATCTGTCGTTTTACGGCCCCGCTGCGCTCGACAGTCTTCGCGCATACGGAATCGTCGGGGTGCGCGACCTTGGCGCAAACAAGCTCGACGAGATTCTTCAGTGGAGAGATGAAATCCGATCCGGGAAACGGAAAGGACCGAGGATCTGCACAGCTGGGGTGATTCTCGATGGACCAAAGGAAGATTCATCGACGCGCTGGATCATTCGCACTGAAGCTGAAGCAGTTCATGCTGTCGATTCGCTTGCAAAGCGGAAAGTCGATTTCATCAAGACACACAACGGACTCGCTCCACCCGTGTACTTCGCAATCCTTCGCGCAGCAAAAGCGCATCATTTGAAAGTTGCGAGTCATCTTCCGCGGGGAATTCCCGCATGGATTGCAGCTGATTCAGGTGCGGGGAGTATCGAGCATGCCGCCGAGTCGATGATGGCGAGCCCGATCTACGCCGGGTACGCAAAAACATTTCCGGAAGCGGCAGCGTGGTGGAGTTCGCCCGCAGGCGATTCGGCAATTGCCCGACTGAAGAAGTCAGGCGTGTACTTCACCCCGACGCTCGGCCTCTATGCAGCCAACGTCAACCTGCCGACAGATTCTTCAGCGCGTGCGCAGCGTCGTTCTGCAGTTCCAGCGCTCGTCGAGTTGACACACAAGATGTACGTCGCCGGGATCCCGATCATGGCCGGAAGCGATATCGCGGCAGTGCGTCCGGATTATCGGCCAGGCCAGTCGCTGCTTGAAGAGCTCGGGTGGCTCCGCCGGGCGGGATTGTCGGAAGCGGACGTGAAGCGGGCAGGGTCAGCCAATATCCGGAATTGGCTCAAAGAGTCTGATTGTCTTTAGTATCGTGTTGATACTATATCGTTTAACTGAACGACGCGCGCCTTTCAAAGCCGTACCCCCTGTGACCCAGCCTCTCCACCCTATAGTCTATTGACTATGGGACCACTGGCTGACCGGCCGGACGCCAGCATTGTCGCCCAGGTTCTAACCGGGAACACCGACGCGTACGGAGTCCTGGTTAATCGATATCGCGACACGTACACGCGCTTTGCAGCGCGGATGCTGGGAAGCCTCGAGGATGCGGACGACGCGCTGCAGCTCGCATTCGTGCGTGCATTCCGCAATCTCGGGCAATGCCGGGATCCCGAAAAATTCGGCTCGTGGCTCTACCAGATTGTAGTGAACGAATGCCGCACGTTAGGCGCCCGCAGAACCAAGCGCGAAAAACGGCTCGTTCGTGACGATGCAAAAGTGGAAAGTGCTGCAACTCCGGACACCGCGGACGATGCGGCACTTCGTGACGAGATACAGCACGCCTTGAACCGGCTGGACCCGCAGCAGCGCGAAGCGTTTCTGCTGCGGCATGTGGAAGGGCTTGGCTATGAAGAGATGTCGGACATAACGGGCGTTGGAATTTCCGCCCTCAAAATGAGAGTGAAGCGCGCAACGGAGAGGCTGCGCGGATACCTCGAAGGAGCAGTCACATGAAAGACTGGGAAAACGAGCCCGAGAGCGCAAGGCTGAAGAACATCATCGCGGCACTGAAGAAGCCGCTGCATCTCGACGAAACGTTCGAGCTGCGCGTGATGTCCGCAGTCCACGCTGAGGCGCTGGCGAAGATCGACGCAGGTCATGCTAAGGCTCAGGAAGAGCACTGGTGGAGCAGACGCTACACTCTTCGCTTCACTGCTCTCGGTGGACTTGCAGCTGCCGCATCAATCGCAGCAGTGATTGCTTTGGCAGCTACTGCAGGAACCAGAAGTAGTCCGAGTTCTCAATCCTCACTAAGTCAGCATTCAGAATTCAGCATTCCAGTCCATTTCGTTCTGGTAAATAACTCGGCAAAGCAGGTTTATCTCGTTGGCGACTTCAACGACTGGTCAAAAACAAAAACGCCTCTTACAAAGACCGTGAATCGGTCCGCGTGGACGGTTTCTGTTCCGCTCCAGGCCGGAAAACACGAGTACGCATTCATTGTCGATGACGAGAATGGGGAGCACTGGGTCGCGGATCCTCTGTCCACCAAAGTCGAGGACGAATTCGGAACTGAAAGCTCGATCGTTCGAGTAGGACCGACGAGCTCCTGATCTTGGAAGCCGGTCGCCGAGTCTGGATCCGTCAGTATTCAGCCTCAGCATTCCTTTTCTTCTCGCTCCTGGGTGGAACGCTCGCCGCGCCGGTTTCCGCTCAACGCCCCGCATTGTCCATCGACGGCGGCGCAGTGAGCATGCAGTACGCTGACTCGATCGATGCAAATGCAGTCGCAGTCACTCCATCATTCTGGATCGACTCGAGGCGAGCATCACTCACGACTATCGGAACTTTTTCCGGGTTCTCCGGGGGAGGATGGTCCGCACAGGGCTCTGTTGATGGATCGCTCTTCACGCCGAGACGAGGGCTGCTGCTTGGCGAATTCGGAGCGACGGCTGGCGGAAGCACACGCAACGATGCTTCTCGAACAGGACAAGCTCTTGGAATTGCGCGTGCGCACCTGTCAAACGACACACGCGGCGTATGGCTTGGGGCAGGATTTGGAGGAACATGGGACGGAGTGGAATGGCGAAATGTTCGTCAGGCTGAAGCGGCTGCGTGGATGCAGACTGGAAATGCGAGTGCATTTCTTTCCGCAACGCCTATCGTTGTCGATGATTCGATTCGCTATGCAGATCTGCAGTTTTCCGGTGCATTGAATTTTCCGCGCGTGGATGTCGATGCGTCAGCAGGATTTCGCGCAGGATCGCGATTGCCGACACTCGGAGGAACCGCAAAGTCGTGGGGAAGCGCGAGTGTCACGGGATGGATTACATCGTGGATTGCACTCGTCGCGAGTGCAGGTACTTATCCAGTCGACCTGACTCAGGGATTTCCGGGTGGGCGTTTCGCCTCACTCAGTATCCGCTTTGGATCACGTCGATTCAGTCCCGTACGCGATCCGAAGCTCGAGACTGTAACGCGAAACGTATTCGAGCTTCGAACTGTGAACGGTGACATGAGGGAGATCCGCATCAAGGCACCAGATGCTACACGGGTCGAGATCATGGGGGACTTCACAGACTGGAACGCCATCAGTCTTCAGCAGGAGGGCAATGGCTGGTGGTCGGCCCGCCTGCCGGTCAAACAGGGAATCCACGAGATGAACATCAGGGTTGATGGCGGCAGCTGGACCGTTCCTGCGGGCCTTCCGAAGAAATCAGATGAGTTCGGTGGCTCCGTTGGGGTTTTAGTGGTCGAGATGTGACCGGGAGGTGGCTTGATAGAGTCTCTATTGTGCAGGACAGATACGGGTCGAGGTATCGCATAATGAATCCAAAAACACTGACAATGATTGGCGCAGCGCTGTTCGCAGCCGGAACACTCGGCGCGCAAACGCCCGCTAATGATCCTTCAGCGAAACTGCGCGAAGTCCTTCCCGCGGACGTTGCTGAGAAAGTTCTTGCGACCATTGCCAATGCTCGCGCGCAGGATCTTCCTGCACGCGCTCTCGAGCAGCGCGCTCTCAAGTTTGCAGCAAAGGGAGTTGAGCCCAGCCTGATTGCCAGGTCCATCGAGCAGCAGGAAGATCGAATGGAGAAGGCAAAGGATGCGCTCGACAACCAGCGTAAACCTTCCAGTGATGAAATCGAAGCCGGCGCCGAAGCCATGCGGCAGGGCGTCGATGGTACCGCGGTGAGCGCGCTTGCTAAGAGTGCGCCCTCCGGCCGCTCACTCGCGGTGCCTCTTTTTGTAATTGGCTCGCTCGTCGATCGCGGTCTTCCATCCGATGAAGCGCTTGCACGTGTTCTCGCCAAGCTTCAGGCGCGCGCTTCGGATCGGGAGATCGAGCAGATTCCCGAGGGTCTTGGGCCTAATCAAGGCAACCGGCCCGCAACCGCTGGTCGGCCCGCTAACCCGGGCAAGGCCCTCGGTACCACCAAGACCGGCGGAGGTCCTCCCGCTGGAGTTCCGGCAAATGGCGGCAAGGGTGCAAAGCCGACTACAAATCCGGGGAAAGGAAAGAAGAACTAATCCTCGCCAATGAGTGAGCAAGGTTCGATATTCGGGACCAGGTTTGGCCTGAGTATTCACTGACCTCGGAACTCGCACCTCAGCTTCAGGAAATATTAGGTCCCGGCTACCGAGTCGATCGGGAGCTGGGTGGTGCCGGCATGTCGCGTGTTTTCGTCGCGACAGAGGTCGACCTCGACCGTCAGGTAGTAGTCAAGGTTCTCCCACCCGATGTCACCGCTGCTCTCAACAGCGATCGATTCCGTCGCGAGATCCATGTCGCTGCACGGCTGCAGCATCCGCACATCGTCCCTCTGCTTGCTGCGGGTGCACGCGGATCTGTTCTGTATTTCACGATGCCCTTCATCACCGGCGAGAACCTGCGGGCATGGATGCACGAGCGTCAGGTCTCAACGCAGCAGGCGGTTCGCATTCTTCGCGATGTTGCCGAGGCGCTGAGTTATGCGCATTCGCAGGGAATTGTCCATCGTGACATCAAGCCCGAGAACATTCTCATCTCCGGCAATCACGCACTCGTGCTCGACTTTGGTGTCGCGAAGGCGCTGACGAGCGCATCGTCGCACGCCGATGATATGGGAATTGCACTCACTTCATTGAGCGTTGCGATTGGAACTCCTGCGTATATGGCTCCTGAGCAGGCTCTCGCAGACCCCAACATCGATGCGCGCGCCGATATCTACACGCTCGGCATCGTTGCATACGAGCTCCTGAGCGGACAGAAGCCGTTCGGAGGACTCAATCCGCAGCAGACTCTGTCGGCACAGATAACTACGCTGCCCGAGCCGCTTCTTGAAGTGCGACCCGAGATTCCACCGGGACTCGCGTCGATTGTGATGAAGTGTCTCGAGAAAACTCCGGCAAATCGTTTCCAGTCAGCAGAAGATCTTTACAATGCGCTCGAGCCTTACTCAGTCGCGAGCGGTTCAACCGCTGCCGCTGTTACTCCGAAGAAGCCATTCAGGTGGACGCCACAGCGGATTGCAGTCGCTGCAGGCGCGCTCGGCATTGTTGCAACAGCGCTCTTTGCAAGCACAGTCGCGCTTCGCCGTGATAATGATTCGATAGCCATTGGAACTACTCGACAGATAACGAGCGCATCGGGACTCGAATTCCATCCAAGCATTTCTCCTGATGGAAAAATGCTCGCGTATGTCGTGAATGTTTCGGGGCGTTCTCAGCTTTTTGTGCGGCAGTTTTCGGGCGGGCGCGCGATTGCGTTGACCGATACTTCCGTGAATCCGCGCTGGCCCCAGTGGAGTCCCGACGGCAGCAAGATTCTTTTCACGACTGATGACAAGATGATGACTGTCCCCGCTCTTGGTGGATCGCCATCGCCTGCCCCGGAATTTCAGGGGCTGTATCAGTGCAGCTGGGCACACGCAGGTGATCGGCTCGTGTGCGGGAATCTGACGAACGGGGGAATTGTCATTGTCAGCGCTGACGGAAACGATCGACATGACATCACTGGTCCGGACAGAGCGGGAGCGTTTGCGCCATCGTGGTCGTATGACGACAAGCTGATTGCATTCGCACGCGGCAACAGCGGGTTCCTCAGCGGTGCAGACATTGGCAACATTGCGCCGTCTTCGATCTGGGTGATGAAGGCAAGTGGTGGAACGCCGGTGAAAGTCTCGGACGAAAGTCATCTCAACACTGCGCCTGTCTGGACTCCGAATGGAGCACTGCTGTACATCTCTTCACTTGGCGGATCACGCGATGTGTATGTCCAGCGAATCAATGGAGATCTCACCGCGCATGGTGCACCGGTTCGGCTTACCACAGGACTCAATCCTCACACGATCTCTATCAGCAAAGACGGAAAGCTTCTCGCTTACAGTGCGTTCACGACCGTTGCGAATGTCTGGACTGCATCAGGAGGCGGATCTGACATCGCTAACGCAGCTCAAGCAAAGCCTGTAACGACTGGCAACCAGACGGTTGAGTACGGCTCGATATCGCCGGATGGAAAGTGGCTCACGTACGACTCGAACGTGAACGGCAATCAGGACATATACAGAGTGCCGTTGGGTGGCGGTGATCCCGAGCAGCTTACGAAAAATGGATTCGACGATTTTCATCCGGCATGGTCGCCTGATGGAAGCGAGATTGCGTTCTACAGCATTCAGAATGGAACACGCGACATCTTCGTCATGAATGCTGACGGCACGAACCTTCGTCCTGTTGTTCAGGGTCCTGGCGAGCAGAGGTTACCGGTGTGGCACGGCAAGGATGCAATCCTCTATATGGTATTCCCTGACTCCGTTTTCGAGGTGAAGCGGCAGGCGAATGTGTGGGGTGCGCCGGCACTCGCATTTCGTGGTGGAGCTTCTCCATCGATGTATTCGCCTGATGGGAAATGGATGGTTCATGTCGCGCAAGCGGGTATTGTGTGCGACAACTGTCCCGCGGGCGCGTACATCGCGAACGCGGATGGCACTGAATCGCGCTTCATTCAGCTGAGGAATCCTCAGATTCTTTCGAGCTCAGCCGGCGCAGGACCGTGGAGCAGAGACTCGAAGCATTTCTACAGTGCCGTTCGTGAAGCGGACGGAACTTCAGCAATCTGGCAGATTCCAATCAACGGTGATGAAGAAAGAAGAATCCTTCATTTCACCGATCCCCTGCGTCAGCTGTATCGATCGACATTCGACGTGTTCAAGGGAAAGTTTTATTTCACTATCGGTGACAGGCAGAGCGACATCTGGACGATGGAGCTCAACAAACAATAGTGAAGGGCCCGCCACTCGATTTCACACCGGGCGAGCGGCGCATTGTACGTGAGCTCACTACTCCGCTCAAAGTGCAGAGGTGGCTCAACGATCTTCCGTACAACCGAGAGCCAGCCGGTGACACGATGCGCGGATTTCGGGGAGTTGTGCGAACTCGTACGGCGCATTGCCTGGAAGCAGTTTTGTTTACTGCGACGACTCTCGAGCAGCACGGTTATCCTCCACTGATTCTTGGATTCGAGTCAATCGATCTTCTCGATCATGTGTTGTGGATCTATCGCACTCGCACCGGCTGGGGTTCTGTAGCGCGCTCACGCGATCCGGGTCTGCATGGTCGCAAGCCGTTGTTCGCAACTCCGCGTGCGCTCGCATTGAGCTACTCCGAGGGTTATGTCGATCACTCAGGTCGCATCAAGGGTTATTGCGTTCTCGATTTGCGAGTGCTCGATCCGTACAACTGGCGATTGTCGGACGGGAATCTCTGGAAGGTCGAGCGTCTTCTTCAGGATACTCCGCACCGCCCGATCAAATCGTCCGATCGCCTGTTTCGAATCCGGCACAAGCGGTATCGCGAGTTCATTCGAAAGAATGGCTACAAGCCGTGGAAGTATTTCAAGGGGCGGGAGCGCTGGACTGAATTGCCGCCCGAGTTTCGTAAGCGCGGCTGACATCGGCATCCTATATTCGGCCCCGTGACATCTGACCTTCAAACTCAGCTCCAGGAGGTTCTTGGAGCAGCTTATAGAATCGACCGCGAGCTTGGCGGCGCGGGAATGTCCCGCGTGTTCGTTGCGACCGAGGCCGAGCTGGATCGCCAGGTCGTCATAAAGGTTCTCCCGCCCGACCTCGCCGCTGGCATCAACATCGATCGTTTTCGACGGGAGATTCAGTTAGCGGCACGACTGCAGCACCCGCATATCGTCCCGCTGTTGTCTGCTGGCGCCAAAGGATCGCTGCTGTATTACACGATGCCACTGATAAATGGTGACAATCTCCGGACGCGGCTGACCAAGAGAGGCGAGCTTCCGGTTCAGGAGGCGACGAAGATTCTTCGCGAAGTCGCCGATGCACTGAGCTACGCACACGAGCAGGGAGTTGTTCATCGCGACATCAAGCCGGAGAACATTATCATTTCCGGCAGTCATGCTCTCGTGCTCGACTTTGGCGTCTCGAAAGCATTGAGCAGTGCGACGTCTGAAACTCCGACAGAAGGCCCGACACTTACATCACTTGGAATTGCACTCGGCACACCTGCATACATGGCGCCGGAGCAGGCAGCTGCCGATCCGAATGTCGATGCGCGCGCAGATATCTACGCTCTGGGAATTGTCGGATACGAGCTGCTGACTGGAAGAACTCCATTTGCAGGATTGAATCAGCAGCAGACATTGTCTGCGCATATTACGACACAGCCGATGCCGGTGACTCAGCATCGTCCGCAGATCCCACCGGGACTGGCAGCTGTGATCATGCGGTGTATCGAAAAGCATCCGTCTGATCGCTGGCAGAGCGCCGACGATCTGCACAATGCGCTCGAGCCATATTCGATGACAAGCGGTGCAAGCGTGCCGTCGATGGTGCCAGTAAAAAAGTCGTTCCGCTGGACACCGCAGCGAATCGCTGTCGCAGCCGGAATTGTCGGGGTTGTTGGCGCGGGATTCATTGCCAGCACCTTTGCGTTTCGTCGCGAAAGTCCAGCGTTGATCGTGTCGAACACCAAGCAGCTGGCAAATGCCCCTGAGCTGGAGATTCTTCCAAGTATTTCGCCCGATGGCAAGCTCGTCGCATATAACGTCGCCTTCAATGATCGCTACCAGCTTTTCGTTCGCCAGATAGGCGGTGGTCGGCCGATCCTGGTTACTGATCGAGGGGCATTCGCAACCTGGAGCCCGGATGGATCGAAGATCTACTTCAGCAGGCTGGGTGGCGGTTTGTTCGTCGTTCCCGCACTCGGTGGCGTTCCTGCTCCTGTGCCCGGATTCGACAAACTGGGCGGTTGCGTGTTCTCCAATGCTGGAGACCGTGCCGCATGTATCGAGTTACAGACAGCGGCTCTTGTAGTTACAGATTCGAAAGGCGGCAGCCCACATACTGTACCCGGTACAGCAAGTGGCGACGGAGTCATGATGCCGTCGTGGTCTACCGACGACAAGCTTATCACCTTCACCACAGGAAATAGCCAGTTCTTCGTAGGCGATAACATAGGCAATCTTGCACCATCGACCGTTTGGGTTGTTCGCGCTGACGGAGGTGAGCCAGTACAGATATCCGATGCAACGCATCTCAATGTCAGTCCGGTATTCACTCCGGACGGTGAAGTTCTTTTCGTGTCGTCGATGGGCGGCAATCGCGACATTTACAGTCAGCGAATCGGCAGTGATCTCAAACCGCGTGGTGAATCGGTTCGCCTGACAACAGGACTCAACGCGCATACAATCTCGGTCGATCGATCAGGAAAAACTCTCGCCTATAGCGTCTTCAATACGGTCGCCAATCTCTGGTCGATTCCGATCTCAGCGTCGACTGCTACCGATGCACAGCTGCACCAGATCACAAGCGGCAATCAGACAGTTGAATCGGGGTTTGTCTCGTACGATGGGAAGTGGATCGCCTACGATTCCAACCTCAACGGAAACGCCGACATCTTCAAGGTCCCGGTAGACGGCGGCGAGCCGCAGCAGCTTACGCACAATTCCATCGACGATTTCTCCCCTGCCTGGTCGCCCGACGGAACGCACATCGCTTATCACAGCGTCGACAAGGGAAACCGTGATGTCTACACGATGAACGCCGACGGCGGTGACGTCGAGACGGTGGTTGCGACGCCTAGTCAGGAACTTGCCCCGGTATGGCAGTCAGACGGAAGCATCATTTATAACGTTCTGCCCGACTCGTTCCGGATCATAAGACGGAATCCTGCGAAGCCCACGGAATGGGGCAAGCCGAAGCTCCTGGTGCGAGGGCTGATACTCGGAATGTCCTATGATTTGAAGCGTGTCGCGGTCGGGGGACCGGACGGCATGGTGTGCGCGAAATGTCCGGTCGGCGCGTATACGACTGATGCAGATGGCAGCAACCCGGTTCACATACCATCAGTTGCTGCGCTCGACTCTGTCGTGGCCGCTGCTGGCTCACTCCTTTGGAGCAGAGATTCGCGCCACCTTTACTTCTCGGCACGCGAAAAAGACGGCTCATCTTCGATCTGGCAGCTGCCGGTCAATGGTGACCAGGGGCGTCGAGTAGTCCACCTTACTGATCCTAGTCATCAATTCTATCGAACGAACCTCGACGCTGACTCGAAAAATTTTTATTTCCCGATAGGCAATCGCCAGAGCGACATCTGGACAATGGAGCTGAAGAAGAAGTAAGTGGCAGAGCCAACTCAGACCATGATCCCGGAGCAGGAGGTACGCGACGCACTGGCTCCGAACTACATACTCGAAAAAGAGCTGGGCCGAGGCGGAATGGGCGCAGTGTATCTCGCGCGTGATGTTCGCCTGGACCGTCCAGTCGCTATCAAGTTTCTGCCGCCGGAAATGGCAATGCGCGAAGATCTGCGCGCGAGATTTCTTCAGGAGACGCGCACCGCTGCATCGTTCTCGCACCCGAACATCGTGCCTGTTCATGCAATCGAAGAAAGAGAACGAATTCTCTGCTTCGTCATGGGCTATGTCGATGGCGAGACGCTCACTGCCCGCGTCAACCGCGCGGGCCCAATGTCGGCAGCAGATGCAACGCGCTTTCTTCAGGAAGCAGCATGGGCACTGTCCTATGCGCACGGACGCGGAATTGTTCATCGCGATGTAAAGCCCGACAACATCCTCATCGATCGAGGATCGGGTCGTGCAATGGTCACTGATTTTGGTATCGCGCGATCGCAGGACAAAACTTCAGGACTGACACAAGTCGGCGAGATAATCGGTACGCCGCAATACATGAGTCCGGAGCAGGCGACAGGTGAAAACATAGATGCGCGAAGCGATCTGTATTCGCTCGGCGTGGTTGCGTTCTTTGCACTAACCGGCCGCCTTCCATTCGAGTCATCGACATCACACGGTTACCTCACGGCGCATATCACCAAGCCTGCGCCATCGATGTCATCGGTGCGGCCCGATCTGCCACCTGCCCTCTCCAACGCAGTCGACCGCCTGCTTCAAAAAGATCCGGCGCAGCGTTTTCAGAAAGGTGAAGAGCTTGCCGAGGCGCTCGATCCGCTGCGTGCTTCGCGCAGGGATATTCCACCTGCAATCCGCCTATTTCAGGTGAAGTCGACGCAGGTAATCCGCAACGCACTCATTTTTCTTCTGCTCGGACCCTCGCTCTCGCGCTCAGCAGGCGGTGAAGGAGATCAGCTCCTTCTACTCATCATTGTTCTTTCAGCTGTCTTTGCACTTGTGTTGCAGGCGATTGGCGGATTGCGTGAGCTCGCAGCACAGGGATTCTCACACGACGACTTGAGGAATGGCGTCGTCGCCATCAGTGAAGAGGAAAACGAAGCCCGTGCGCAGATGCGTGCAGCTCCTGACTGGGCAGAGCGACGAAAGCGTCAGTCGCTGCGACTTGCGGTCTCTATTGTCGTCGGTATTGCGCTCGTTCTCTTCAGCCTGAGCACTCGCGTTCCGCGCCCGCAGGGTGGCTACACAACCCCACTCATTGGCTTCGCGGCGGCTGCACTTGGCGCGATGACAGTGATCATCTCCGTGGTGTACGCAGCGGCATCAGGTGGGGCATCGGCACGCCTCGACCGAAAGCTTCGCTCGCTGTGGACGGGTCCAATTGGCCGCAAACTTTATGAGAGAGTGCAGAAGAGCGTTGCACGATCACGTCCTGCGGTGCGTGTAGTATCTGCCGAGCTCGGACCGTTGACGCTACTCGAGGAACTTCCAAAAAGTGTTCGTCGCGATCTCGGCGATGTCGCTCGCGTAATCACAGCGCTTGCAGCGACTCAGAAGGATCTTGTCGACCGAGAATCGAGACTGACGTCATCGCAGATGGAAGCCAGCCGCGGCAGTGCCGGGGTTGCAACTGATACGCTCGATCGCGTCATCACAGAGCTCAGCGAAGCAAAGCAGGCTGCTGTGCACAAGCGCGATGACATCACCGCCGCTCTCGAGCGCATTCGTCTCGAGCTGATCAGGCTCCGCAGTGGAGTTGGAAGTGTTGCCGATGTCGAGCGGGAAGCAGACAAGGCAAAAGCCCTTCTCTAAAACTGCTACCGAGCTGTTTCTGGTTGTTTTCCAATACTTACTACCGCGCTTTTCTGGTTTTCTTAATACCTTATATGTGGAGGTAGGGTGCCTATGAAGAATCCCCTGTCGAAGATCAGTGAGAAAATCGCGCCCGCGAAGCACGGACGGCTCGAGAGAGCCGTCAAGGTGACTGCCGGAACCGCAGCAGCAGTCTGGGTTGTGCTGAAGCTGAAGAGGGAGTTATACGGACCCGGCGGTACTAAAATGTCGCGCTACGACAGGAACGTAGACGACGTGTGGGAACGCGAAGGCTAGTTGCCCTGATGGTTCAACGCGGCGAGCATCTTCGGACTCATTGACTCATCCTCGAGTCTTATCCTGAGCTCGCCTTCAACTCGTACAAGCAATCCCGTGTACGAGAACGTCAGCTTTCGTCCGTCAGCAAGTCCCCAGTCGAACAGCCCGACGACGATCACTGCGTCATCACCGACGACTTCGTACGACAGCTCGCGCCACGCGAATCTCACCGGCGGTGTCCACTGCGTCATGTACGCAGCGCGAATCAGATCCCACGACTCGAGATTCTTTTCGCCTTCGCCAACACGGTAGGCGCCGCGTCTGTCATAGCGGTCGACAATCGCTTGTCTTCGTCCGTGACGAAGATCATCTGCATAGCCTGCCATGAACTCGCGCGCGTCGATGTCGACCGGAACAGACCCACGCGCAGCCGTAAGCTCCCGGACCTGAAACAGTGCCGGAAGAAACATCATTGTAGATGGAATGATGCCGCTGAAGTGAAGATCCATTTTTTTCTCGACCCGAGGACGTATACAGTAGATACTACAAACGAATCACGCAAAGGTTGGTTATTTACGAACCGGCGTTTGGCTTCCCCTGGTAGCATCGCGACACCCCGCCCATACATTAATGCCGCCGAGCGGTAAGGTTTCTGCTGTTTCTTGCGCTCGTTACCCCAAAACAGGTGCTACTGAATGAGCCTACCAGCCCAGGAGTATCCGGACAGAATCGGATTCGTGCCTGAAGGCCCACCTTCTTACACGCCCTATATCCCGCCCGGCACGAGTCTGCGCGAGCTGACGCCAGTACCCATCATCGTCGGCGCCATACTCGGCCTCATTTTCGGAGCGTCTTCGCTCTATCTCGTCCTCAAAGTCGGATTAACGGTAAGCGCGTCGATCCCGGTCGCAGTCATCTCCATTACGCTCTTCCGGTTGTTCGCAAAAATGGGTGCACGAGACGCGACAATTCTCGAGCACAACATTGTTCAGACTGCTGGCTCCGCCGGTGAATCGATCGCATTTGGCGTTGGCGTTACAATGCCCGCGATTCTGATTCTCGGATTCGATCTCGAGATCACTCGCGTAATGCTTGTGGCAATACTCGGCGGACTGATCGGAATCCTGATGATGATTCCGCTGCGCCGCGCTTTGATTGTCGCGCAGCATGGCGTGCTGAAATACCCTGAGGGGACTGCATGCGCAGAGGTGCTTAAAGCTGGTGCTTCAGCGGAATCGAGAGCTGCAGCATCTGAAGAAGCGCGACGCGAGCAGGAAAAACTCGGTGGCGCAACAAGCGCGACGACGATCTTCACTGGCTTCGGAATGGCGCTGGCGTACAAGACGATCATGGTGGCGTTTCATGGATGGAAGGAAGTGCCGGAAAAAATTTTTGGTACGCCATTCAAGAACGCTTCACTTTCTGTCGAGATATCGCCTGAGCTTCTAGGTGTTGGATACATCATCGGTCCGCGTATCGCTTCGATCATGTGCGCCGGGGGTGTGCTCGCATATCTCGTTCTGATTCCGCTCATCAGCTATTTCGGTGATGCGCTTGCGGCGCCGCTCGCTCCTCAGACCACAACTCTGATTCGCGACATGGATCCCGGTGCAATTCGGGACGCATACGTGCTCTACATCGGCGCCGGGGCAGTTGCAGCGGGAGGAATTATCTCGGTGTTCAGATCGATGCCGACGATCTGGCACGGAATGAAAGAAGGTCTCAAGGATTTCAGCTCTACTAAAGCAGGCAACGTCGACATTGCACCACGTACTGATCGCGACATTCCGATGCGCTACGTTCTTATCGGCATCATCGCGATTATCGTTGCGATCGCGTTCGCGAGCCCGCTCTATGTTGGCGGTACGAATTTCCTCACACGCATCGCTGCTGCAGTGCTGATCATCATCTTCGGCTTCCTGTTTGTCACCGTGTCATCGAGACTCACGGGGGAAATCGGATCTTCATCTAATCCGATTTCCGGAATGACGGTCGCAACGCTCCTTCTTACTTGTCTCACGTTCGTCATTCTTGGCTGGACGGGCAGCAACTATTTCGTCACCGCACTTTCCATCGGCGCAATTGTTTGTATCGCGGCGTCGAATGGCGGAACAACTTCACAGGATCTCAAGACAGGATTCCTTGTCGGATCCACTCCCAAGTCGCAGCAGATAGCGATACTCGTTGGCGCTCTCGTATCAGCGATTGCACTCGGCCCCATTCTTCTCAAGTTGAACGCTGCAGGCTCAGTCTACGTACCTGTCGGCACAACCATCGAAGGAAAAGCGGCGGGCTCAGTGCAGCCTGGTGAAAAAGCCGACGTCAGCAAGCTGAGCGGGCGTCGCGAAGGAATCGAAGGTGTTCAGGCGGCGGGCGCACCTGACGCGAAGAAGTATCTCGTGTGGCATCGACAGGATCCATCGGGCGGAAATGCTGAGAAGTACCTGGTCGACGATGCGGGCACGCCGGTTTATTTCGTCGATCGCGGGATTAACGGCGGCATTCGTACCCTGCCGAACGGTCAGGCGGTTCCGAAATTCGATGCGCCCAAAGCGACACTCATGTCCTACATCATCAAGGGGATTCTTGGCGGCAAGCTTCCCTGGGCTCTCGTTCTACTCGGCGCAATGATCGCGATAGTCCTCGAGATGTCGGGCATTCCGTCACTCGCATTCGCTGTCGGTGTGTACCTGCCGCTGTCTTCGTCGAGCCCGATTCTGCTCGGCGGCGTCATTCGATGGGGCGTCGACAAGTGGATAGCGCGCAAGCACGCAGGAAAGAATCTCACTGAAGACCAGCTCATTGCCGAGGGCGACAAGAGTCCGGGCGTTTTGATGGCTTCGGGGTATATAGCTGGAGGGGCGATCGCTGGAATCATAATCGCCTTCCTTGCAGGTGTTCCGGCAATGGCCGGATTCAACAAAAGCATCGAGTCGTTCGGGGAAGCGAACCCGCTTCGGACAGGGCCTTCGTCAGATCTGCTGGCCCTGATTCCGTTCGTTCTGTTGATGCTCATTCTGTACCTGACAGGCCGCGAGAAACTTCTCGCGCCAAAGGTCAAATCCTGAGGAACAATAGCTAGATGAAAAGCACGAAATTCCTTCCAATCATAGCGGGAGCAGCGCTCGCTGCATGCACGCCGAGCGTGCAGCAGCCAGTTGCAGTTACTCCATCGGGTTCGGTGTCGGCGCTTCCTGCATCGAACCCGTTCGCTTCGGTAAGCACACTTCCGTATCAGGCTCCGGATTTCACAAAGATCCATGATTCCGATTACGAGCCTGCATTCATCGCGGGAATGGCGCAGAACATCGCCGAAGTCGAGGCAGTCGCAAATCAGACTGCGGCACCGACGTTCGACAACACAATTCTCGAGCTCGAGAAGTCCGGGGCGCTGCTCACACGTGTTGCGAAAGTTTTTAACGCAATCACTGGTGCAAATACCAACGACTCCCTTCAGGCCGTTCAGGAACGAGTTGCCCCGAAGCTCGCCGCACATTCCGATGCAATTTTCCTGAACGACAAGCTCTATCAGCGTGTGAAGAGCATCTATGATCGGCGCACGGCTCTGGGACTCAACCCTACGCAGGTCGCGCTGGTCGAGTATTACAATCGTAACTTTGTTCGTGCAGGGGCGAATCTCGCCGAAGCCGACAAGGCAAAGCTGCGCGAGCTGAACCAGGAAGAGGCAAAGCTCACAACCGATTTCCAGAACCGTCTTCTTGCCGCAACCAAGGCAGGCGCGCTCGTCATCGACGATGTGAAGCAGCTCGACGGAATGAGCGCAGCTGAGATTGCTGCGACCGAGGCTGCAGCAAAGCAGCGCAATCTCACAGGCAAGTGGGTGATCCCACTGCAGAACACCACGCAGCATCCCGCACAGACTTCACTCAAGAATCGCAGTGTGCGGGAGCGTTTGTTCATGGCGTCGACAATGCGTGCCGAGCATAATGACTCGAACGACACTCGCAATATTGTGAAGCGTCTCGCGCAGCTGCGTGCTGATCGCGCAAAGCTCCTCGGGTTTGCCAACTACTCGGCCTACGCTCTCGACAACCAGATGGCAAAGACGCCAGAGAATGCGACCAAGCTTCTCACTGATCTCGTTCCTGCGTCGGTCGCACGGGCGCATGCAGAGATTGCCGACATGCAGAAGCTCATCGACGCTGAGAAGGGCGGGTTCAAGCTCGCGCCGTGGGATTATCAGTACTATGCAGAGCAGGTGCGCAAGGCGAAGTACGCGCTCGATGAATCGCAGATCAAGCCTTACTTCGAGATCAATAACGTTCTTCAGAACGGTGTGTTCTTCGCTGCGAACAAGCTCTATGGCGTGACGTTCAAGGAGCGTAAGGACATTCCTGTCTATCACCCTGATGTTCGCGTGTTCGAGGTGTTCGATCAGGATGGAAAGTCACTCGCTCTCTTCTATGCTGATTACTGGAAGCGTGACGAGAAGGGTGGTGGTGCGTGGATGGACACGTTCGTCGACCAGAACGGAATCACCGGAACCAAGCCGGTTGTGTTCAACGTCGCGAATTTCACAAAGCCCGCTGCGGGCCAGCCGGCCTTGATTTCATTCAGCGATGTGACGACGATGTTCCACGAGTTTGGTCATGCGCTGCACGGAATGTTCTCGAACGTGCAGTATCCGTCGATCGCGGGAACCAACACTCCGCGTGATTTTGTGGAATTCCCGTCGCAGTTCAACGAAAAGTGGGCGCTCGAGCCTGCGGTGTTCGCGAATTATGCGAAGCATTATCAGACCGGTGCTCCGATGCCTGCCGATCTCGTTGCCAAGATCAAGAACGCAAGGACATTCAATCAGGGATTTGGAACAACGGAGTATCTCGCCGCTTCCCTGTTGGACATCGCGTGGCACACACTTGCTCCGGGAACTCCGCAGCAGGACGTAGATCAGTTCGAGACGGCTGCGCTTGCGAAGTTCAACATTGGTCTGCCGGAGATTCCACCTCGCTATCGCACAACGTACTTCTCGCACATCTGGCCGGGTGGTTATGCGTCGAGCTACTACGCGTATCTCTGGTCTGAAGTTCTTGCTGATGATGCAGGTGCCTGGTTTGACGAGAACGGCGGCATGACGCGAGCGAATGGCCAGAAGTTCCGCGACATGGTCTTGTCACGCGGATCTACCCAGGAGCATGCAGTGTTGTATCGGAACTTCAGAGGGCATGATCCTGACGTGAAGTTCCTGATTCAGGCTCGTGGACTCGACGAAACGTTAGGCAAGGAGAAGTAAACTGGAATACTGAATTCTGAATGCTGACTAAATGCGTAGTTGGTCAGAATTCAGAATTCAGTATTCCAGTTTCGTTATCCACGGTTTTAGCTTTTCCCGCAGAATGCGCAGCGCTTTCCCCATTTGGGCTTCGACTGTCTTTACTGAGATTCCGAGAAATGATGCAATCTCAGTGTACTTCATGCCTTTGGTGCGACTGAGCTCGAACACTTCTCTGCATCGATCGGGAAGTGCTTCTACTGCACGCTCGACAGCAACTCGCATTTCGCCTTCAACCACTTCTGCATGCGCGAGTGAGTCGACACTCTCCGGCATCTTTGCATACGGCTCGCTTTTCTGCGCAACCTTTTCATGTCGCACATGATTGAGCGATCGATTGCGGGTCGACTGAAAGAGGTACGCCTGAGGAGAGCTTTCATCGGCAAGTTTCTCGCGACGCTTCCACAGCTCCAGCAGCACATCCTGCACAATCTCTTCGGCTACCGCGCGCGAGCGGACGATCGATTCCGAGGCTCTGACGAGCGACGGATACCAGGCCCGGAAGAGTTCGTCGAAGGCCCTTTCATCTCCTTTCCGGAGACGTGCGAGAAGTTCCCTGTTATCCAGAAGTCTTGCCGGGTTGAAAGTGGCGGGAAGCCGGTGAGTCACACCAATTTAGGGGCTCATTAGGGTATTGCACCGCTAACGTGTTGCTTGAGTATGACAGCTGACAACCATTTACCTGACGATCCCCAGTCTCCGGAGTGGGAAGCTTTCGCACGTCAGGTAGACGGCATGCGCCTGAGCGCGCCTTCTGACATCGAAACCGAAGCGGCCCTCGGAAAAGTCAAAGCGAACCCGGCATTCAGCAAGCGAAGAACACGCTGGGTCATCCCAATGCCGGCTGTTGCTGCAGCCGCATTGCTCGCAGTAGGTGTGGCGAGCTGGATGGCATACCGGAATCGCGCACCATTGCCGGCCGTTGCGTCAGTTCAGGGAATGTTCGGAACCGGCGTAGGTGCGCGTGACTCGCTGACTCTCCCTGATGGAACGCGGGTCATCATCGGACCGCTCAGCTCGGTCACTGTTCCCGCCGACTACGCAGCCGTCTCGCGATCAGTAGAAGTGAAGGGCGATGCATGGTTCGACGTCGTCCACGATGCGCAGAAACCGTTCACCGTACATGCCGGCGGTGCGACCATCGTCGACGTAGGCACGAAGTTCACCGTGAGAAGCGATGATCCCGCCGGTGTCTCGGTTTCAGTCTCTGAAGGATCCGTTTCCCTTCGTCAGGTGAACACTCCGGTGGAGCAGGGTGTAATTCTCAAGGCGGGAGACAATGGAGTCCTCAGGGACGGCGGTCAGGTCATTGCGCGCCGCGGCGCTGCAACCGATGATGACATCGCCTGGCTCAAGGGACGACTGGTTTTCCGCGAAGCACCGGTTTCCGAGATCGTTTCTTCGATGCGCAAATGGTACGGTATCGAGCTTAAAGTACCCGACCAGACGCTTGCGTCACGACACATAACTGCGTCGTTCGCTGGCGAATCGCCGGAACGCGTTCTGGAAGTCATTCGTCTCGCACTTGGAGCTGAAATCGAGCGACATGGTGACACTGCCGTTGTTCGCTCTGCAAAAGGCAATATGCCATAGGGTAATGCGACCAATTCTGAGGCTCGCTGTCACTGCAGGAGTGGTGGCGATATCGTCTCTGGCTACACCCCATTTGGCCGGCGCACAAGCTAGTTGTGCACCGGCCGGTCGCGCTTCTATCGCTGGTGTTTCCATTACGGACAACATCCTGACGCGGCTCGTTTCACTGCATGGTCGCGACGTTGCTCTCCGTGATGCACTCGATCGACTCGCTGCAGCTGCGCACATTCGTATATCCTATTCTGCTGAGCTTCTCGAGCTCTCGCGTCCCGTCTGTCTCGAGTATGAATCAGCACCTGTGAGTGCAGTGCTCGCAGACCTCCTGTCTGGCGCAGCTGTTCGTCCAGTCGTACTTGGCAGCGATCAGATCGTGCTCACTCCTGCACCTGTACAGGCAGCAGCCCAGGAGCCGGTGACAATCCTCAAATCTGTCGGACAGCTGGACCGCGTTGTTGTAACCGGAAGTACCATCGGAGCGCCACAGCGTTCGCTGCCGATAGCACTCGATGTTGTTCAGGGTCAGCAGATCGCGGAACGTGCCGTCAGCTCACTCTCCGGCGCGCTCGATGGAGTAGTTCCCGGCCTCTGGCTGTGGGAGCAGTCGCCACTCAGCCTTCTTGCGCGCTATGGAAGCATTCGCGGAGCAAGCTCATTCGGCGTGAGCTATCCAAAGGTCTACGTCGACGGAATCGAGGTCGCGAACTCCCTGCTCGTCACTCATCTCGATCCTGAATCAGTGTCGCGCATCGAAGTGATACGCGGACCACAGGGAGCCGCACTCTACGGAGCAGATGCAATCAGCGGCGTGATGAACATCATCACCCGCCAGGAAGGAAACGAAGGTGGTGCGCCAAGGGCGTCGATTCGCACCGAGGGTGGCACGACGGCGAGTGATTACTCGAACAATGTATTCTCGCAGAGTCACGCACTCTCTCTCCGCACCGGTACCAACGCCAAGTCAGCGCGACTCGGCATGACACTCACCACTCTTGGTGCTTTCATCCCCGGTGCATCGAGCCAGCAGCTCACCGCAAGTGGTGGTGTTCGTTTCGTTCGTCCGCGCGGAGTTGTGAACGGAACATTCCGATTCTTCGCACAGGACGCGCGAACGCCTGCGAGTCCTGTGCTGGCGGGGCTCGATCTATGGTCGCCCGACGCGTACCGGCAGGCGGATCTCATTCGACGAAATGTTTTTTCTCCGGGGCTGGAACAGCAAGGTGATTCGCTCACGCGTCATCGACTGGATTCCCTGTCGCGACTGGTAGTCCTTGATTCCAGCGACCGGCAATCGGTGCGCCAGTTCACGATCGGTGCGAATGGAGTCTACTCTCACAGCGACCGCTGGACGCACAATGCAGTTGTTGGCATTGACGGATACAGACTGCGGAGCGCCTCGATTCTCGATGGCGCCTTCCCTTCCGCACTCGATTCCGCATTGCGCGCAGCTACAGGAAACGCGATGCGCACTACGATTCGTGCCAGCAGCGTCGGCCAGTTCGGAAATCCTGAACGAACCGCTGCGACAGTTACAATCGGTGCAGAGCATTCATATGTGCGCGACGAGACGGTAACGAGAAATCCTTTCGCCGAATTCGATCCGTCTGGCGGGCCTCCACGACGTGAGATCGTCGAAACAAGGAGCAACGCCGGAATCATTGGCCAGGTGAGTGCGAGCTTTAACGAAGCGTTTTATCTGAGCGGCGGATTACGAGTCGAACGCAACACCGGTCTGTCTGGTGTAGGCGAAATCGCAACGCTGCCTATGCTTGGCGCTTCAGCTGTGCGCGCTTTTGGAATCAGCACTCTCAAACTTCGCGCTGCCTACGGCAAAGGAATTCGTCCTCCGCAGACATCGAGTCGCGCAGGCATGTTGATGGGACTGACTGGCAATCTCGAGCCTGAGGAACAGTCCGGTATCGAGGCAGGCGCCGATCTGTTCATTGGAAGGTTTGCATCACTTCATGCAACTCGGTTTGATCAGCGCGCATCGGGCTTGATTCAGCCGGTCAGCGTTTACTCCACTGTGGCGAATGACAGTCTTCCTCACTATCGCCGCATTGCATACGAGCTTCAGAATGTCGGTGAGATCGCGAATCGTGGATGGGAGTTCGCCGGCGTATTGACTCAGGGCCCGTGGTCACTCGGAGGAACCTTCTCACAAGTCGACAGTCGCGTGCGCAAGCTGGCGTCACGTTACACCGGCGATCTTCAACCCGGTGATCGCATGCTCGAGGTTCCAGCAAGAACTCTTGGGGTGAACGCGGCCTACAATAGCGGTCGCTTGTCGATGTCGTGGCGTGTGTCGCGCGCGTCGGACTGGGTCAACTACAACCGCCTTGCACTCCTGAATGCGTTTGCGAACGAGAAGAGCGATGTCAACCAGTTCGTCGGTCCGGAGCTCAGGTCCTACTGGATGAAATACGATGGCGTGACGCGCGTTGGCGGCCGCCTTGGTCTGACACTCTCGAGGGGAATTGCATTTACGCTCGACGGCGAGAATCTTCTCGATGAGCAGCGCGGTGAGCCGGACAACGTCACGGTATTGCCCGGCCGCACCCTGAGCGCAGGACTTCGGCTCAGCTTCTGATCACTTCCACTCGGCGATAAAGAGATTCGTTTCGCCGGGGTTCTTGTCGTTCCTGTTCGACGCCCACACCAGCTTCTTTCCATCGGGACTGAACATAGGGAATCCGTCGAACGATTCATCGAACGTCAGCTGCTCGAGATTGCTTCCATCCGGATCGATCAGGTACAGATCGAAGTTGCCGCTGCGCGGATTCTTGTAATTCGATGAGAAGATGATCTTTTTTCCGTCGGGTGTCCACGACGGGCCGAAGTTCGCCCCACCAAGGTGGGTGATCTGTCGCTGATTCGATCCGTCGGCATTCATTAGAAAGAGCTCGACCTTGCTCGGCCGAACGAGTCGCTGTCCAAGAAGGTCGCGATATGCCTTGAGCTCTGTTGAATCGGTTGGGTGGTTGGCTCGGTAGACGATTTGCTTTCCATCCGGTGACCACCATGCTCCGCCATCATATCCCGGAGTATTGGTGAGACGGCGGACATCAGATCCATCAGCGTTCATCGTATAGATGTCGAGATCGCCGTCCTTGAGTGACGTGAAAACAATTCGGGATCCGTCGGGCGAGAGCACTCCCTCGGCGGTATACACATCGTAGTGCGTCAGGCGTTTCAGGTTCGTCCCGTCACGATTGATCGTATAGATGTCGTATCGATCCAGCGGCCATACATATCCCTTCGAGGGATCGGGGCGTGGAGGACATGCTGAGTCGTGGGCTGACGATGACGCAAAGAAAAGTCGCTCATCACCTGGAAAGAACCATCCACAGGTTGTCTTTCCTCGTCCGTCCGAGATTCGCCTGGCGTTGCTTCCGTCGACTCGCATCACGTACTGCTGATCACACGTTCGTCCTTCACGTGTGCTCTGCAGTGTGAGCCATTTGCCATCATGACTGAAATAGGCTTCAGCGTTCTCGCCGCCGAATGTGATCTGTTTCAGCGTGTGGAAATGAGTTTCCCCGCCTTTCGGCACCACGGACAATGCTGTTGATGGAGAGGAGCTCGTCTGCGATGAGCCGCCAACCATGCATGCCGAAGTGAGGAGAGCAGCGGCTGTCGCAAGTGAGATTCGCATGAGCGGAAATTAATCGCTGTGGACGATTTGTTCACCGAGCGGAAGATCGAGAAGCTTCTTCGAGGGCTGTGGATCGAGCGTTTGATACACCGTAATCCGGTCGATCTTAACGTCGTCGGTAATTCTCACAGACATCAATTCTCGCTCGGTATCGCGAGTGAGGGTGGGATAGAGACTCAGCGTGCAGTGCGGGCTGAAAGTGAATCGCGCTGGAAGAAATGGCAGTCCCGAAGTCGCGATGCGATCGTGAAAAACTCTGAGCGGACCGTGAGGATCGAGCGGAAGGACGATTATGTCGCTCTGCATGAACCGCATCGGTGCGTGAAATCGCAGGTTCATCACATCAGTGCTCGAGGTGACTGGAGCAAGCTTGTCCCACAGCTCGCTTTTTGTCACGTGTGGCGGAATTGGGCCAACGCCCGATGATCCGGTGATTGTGACATGCGGCGCCTTGTATCTTGCGAGGCGGGGATCATATCGCTCGTTGATCTCGCGGATCTGTCGTCCTGCCTCTCCGCCAATCTCTGCAATAATGAAGATGCCGTTCTGCTGCACTAGTTGTTCTGCACCTTATATTTTTTCCCCATGCTCAATATTGACCTTTCCGGGAAGCGAGCGCTTGTTGCCGGCGTCGCCGATGATGGCGGTTTTGGCTTCGCTATCGCCAAGGCTCTGGCTGAAGCAGGTGCATCTGTTTCAGTAGGAACCTGGCCGCCCGCGCTAAACATCTTCAATAATCTTCTCGAGCGCGGAAAAATGGACGAGTCTCGCCGGCTTTCCAACGGTGAGCTCCTTCAGTTCGAGCGCATTTATCCTCTGGATGCGGCGTTCGATACGCTCGCTGATGCCCCCGAGGATCTGAAGACGAACAAGCGCTACAAGGATACCGGCGATTTCTCCATCGACGGACTCGTAGCAAGAATCACGTCCGATTTTGGCGATAAAGGGCTCGACATTGTGGTGCACTCGCTCGCCAACGGTCCTGAGGTGAAAAAGCCGCTGCTCGAAACAAGCCGCAATGGATACCTCGCTGCGATCGGCGTGAGTGCCTATTCACTCGTATCTATGGTAAGCCGCCTCGCTCCCATCATGCGGCCTGGCGGATCGTTCGTATCGCTGACGTACATGGCAAGCGAGAAAGTCATACCTGGCTATGGCGGTGGGATGTCCTCAGCAAAGGCTGCTCTCGAGAGTGACACGCGGACACTTGCGTATGAAGCCGGTCAAAAATACGGAGTTCGAGTGAACGTCATCTCGGCTGGCCCGTATGCTTCACGCGCTGCAAGTGCAATCGGCATCATCGAGCGAATGGTGGATTACTGCGCGAAAAACGCGCCGCTGTCGGATCCTCTTACCGCTGAGGAAGTAGGACTTGCTGCTGCATTCCTTTGCAGTCCGCTCGCAAGTGGAATCACCGGAACGACTCTTTATGTGGACAAGGGGTATCACTCGATGGGCATGGCAGTCAGCATGCTCAACGACAATGAGAACCCTTCTCCGTCATAAATCTGAGCGTTTATCTGAGAGATTCTCGCAGTTTTCTCATCGCCTGCGCACTGCTGCTCGGTACGCAGGCGTGCTTTATCATCAGGAATCCGCCTCCACCCGCGCCGAAGAAAACTGCGGAGCAGCTTCGTGCTGACAGCATAGCCAAAGCTGATTCCGAAGCAGGTATCAAGCCTTACGACAAGGTCGTAACGAAGGCCGCGCAGACAAAAGTCGGATTATTCACGACGCACCGCCTTGCAGACACACTGCTGTTCGAGATTCCGCGGCGCGAATTCAATCGCGACATGCTTCTGGTTGGAAGGTTCGCTCGAGCGTCGGGAGGTAATTCCTTTGGCGGAGATGAATTCACGGAGCGTGTTCTGCGCTGGGAGATCGAAGGCCATCGCGTGCTTCTCCGGAGCATCACTTTCGAGCTGACTGCAGACTCGACACTTCCAGTCTATCACGCAGTATCACAGGCCATGTATCCACCTGTTGTCGCAGTGTTCAAGGTCGAAGCATACGGACCTGACAGCTCCGTTGTAATCGATGTTACATCACTCTACACGACGAACGTTCCCGAATTCACTGGAGCACGTGGGTCGTTCGACGACAAGCGATCATTCATCGAGCGTGTCAACTCGTTTCCCGAAAACGTAGAGATCGAAGCGACGCAGACCTTCACGCCCGAAAATCCTCCAGACTCTCAACGCACCTTGGGCGCGCCGACACCGGCGCAAAGCATTCTCGCGCACTGGAGCATGATCCGCCTTTCGTCGCAGCCAATGATGCCCAGGCTCGCAGACCGGCGTGTTGGATTCTTCGAGGTCCGACAAACTGATTTTGGAACACAGCAGCACCGTTCTGTCACCCGCGCCTATATCACACGGTGGAAACTGGAAAAGAAGTTTCCTGATTCAGCAATATCTTCACCAGTCAAACCGATTGTGTATTACGTAGATCCGGCGACTCCATCACAATGGGTTCCGTGGATCAGGAAAGGAATCGAGGACTGGCAGGCGGCATTCGAGGCGGCCGGCTTTCGCGATGCGATAATTGCGCGCGACCCACCATCGTTCGTTGAAGATCCGGACTGGTCGCCAGACGACGTCAGGCACACCATGGTTCGCTGGTTGCCCTCCACGATCGAGAACGCTGATGGTCCGCATATTCATGATCCGCGCAGCGGCGAGATACTGAACGGCTCCATCAGGATCCATCACAATGTCCTGAACCTCATTCGTGACTGGTATTTCACTCAGGCGTCACCGCTCGATCCGCGAGCACAGCATCTGCCTTTTCCTGATTCGCTGATGGGGCGACTCGTCGAGTACATCGTCGCCCACGAGATCGGACATTCACTCGGCTTTCAGCACAACTTCAAGGCTAGCTCGACGTATCCGGCAGACAGCGTTCGCAGTACATCGTGGCTCGTGAAGATGGGACACACGCCGACGCTGATGGATTATGCGCGCTTCAATTACGTCGCGCAGCCGGAAGACCACATTCCACCTGAGCTTCTCGTTCCGCGAATTGGACCGTACGATCTTTTCGCAACGAAATGGGGTTACGCTCCAATTCGTGGAGCTCGCACTCCGGATGACGAGAGACCCACGCTCGACAGTTGGGCGCAGCTGCAGGACACCGTGCCATGGTACCGATTCTCCACTCCCGGACAACGTGAAACAGATCCCGGCGACGAGAGCGAAGCAGTCGGTGATGCTGACCCGGTTAAGTCCACAATGCTTGGTGTTCGAAATATCCGCAGAACGATGGACTTGTTGATGCCTGCTGCGATTCGTCGCGGGGAGGACAATTCCGATTTGCTTGAGCTTTACGACAAGGTTGTCGAGCAATGGGCGACAGAAATGGAGCATGTCGTGAATCTTGTCGGTGGCTCTGAATCGCGGGAGAAGTACGGAAGCCAGCCGGGACCGCGATTCACGCCGGTTGCACCGCAGCGTCAGCGACAGGCAGTGAAATTTCTTTCTGCGAATGCATTTGAAACTCCTCGTTATCTCCTCAGAGCTGATGTGCTGCGGCGAATCGAGGCCAATGGTGCTCTTCGGCGAGTTGGTTCCGCGCAGTCGCGCATTCTAAATGCACTGCTCGACGCAGATCGCCTCGATCGGCTCGCTGAATACGAAGCACTCGCACGACGAAAAACGTCTGTCTACCCGCTCGGCGAAATGCTCGGTGATGTGAGGCACTCGGTGTGGTCCGAGCTGTCAGATGGTCGGGTCGCAATCGACCCCTTCAGGCGATTTCTTCAACGCTCCTATCTAGCGCAGGCTGATGCGAAGCTCAATCAGTCTCCGGCTGTGATAATCTCATCCGGACCATCGCGAGCACGCGCGCGCAGCAGCTTTGGACCTAACAACGACGTGAGAGCTTTGATGCGCGGGGAGCTTCTTTCTCTCGATTCGTCGATTCAATCGGCTCTTGGCCGAGCTGCTGATCGAACGACGCGCCTGCATCTCCTCGATTCACGTGAGGAGATCAGGCGCATCCTCGACCCTGATCGCTAGAACGTAAGGATTACGTTCCGCGTCACCTTTTTCGGATCACCGATCACGACAAACCGTCCGTGCTGCATGTACTTCTTCGCAACACGTTGAATGTCCGCCGGCGATACGCGCTTGTAGCTGGAGATGAACTTCTCGTAATTCTGCCAGCCACCGCCGGCGACTTCCCACAGCCCAAGCGCTGCCGCCTGCCCCATGTTCGTTTCCTGTCCCATCAGATACGCTGTCAGCGATGCATTGACAGTCTCAGCGACGGTTTCCGCAGTGAGAGGGCCGGTTTGCAGCTGCTTCACTGTTGAGTAGATGACTTTCACAGTCGTGTCAGGATCCACAGCAGTGACATACACCCGGCCTCGATTTGCTGCACGGGTCTCGAGTCCTGCTGCAACTGCGTAAGTCATATTGCGCTTTGTGCGCACTTCCTCGAACAGTCTGTCCTGCAGAAGATCAGTCGCGGCACGGAACGCGACATAATCAGGATCGGTTAGCGATGGAGCTGTGTAGTACCCGGTGATATAGTTCGTCGGCAATGATCGCTCGACCACCACAAGGTCCGGCGTAACAGATGTCACTGCTTTGACCGGAACAGCTTTTCCTCCCGTTGCGGGGAGTGATCCAAATGCCGACTGGATTTTGCTCGTCAGATCTGCGCGTGAAACATTGCCGACAACTACGATCAGCAGATTTTCCTTTGTCATCCGCTGTTTGTGCCACGCGGCAAGAGCGTCACGATTGATCGATGCGAGTGAAGCCTCAGTTCCCGCCGGAACGACAGCGTAGGGATGCCCCATGTAGAAGAGGCTGTCGGCGAGATAAGTCAGATATTCGTCAGGATCATCTGCGCGACGCTTTGCCGCATCGATCATCTGCCCCTGGACGATTTGAACTTCTGAAGCCGGGAAAGTCGGATGCAATGCAGCTTCAGTGAACAGGTCCCAGGCTTTGTCCCAGTTCTGTCGCACGCCCTGCATTGTCAGCACCGAATAATCCATCGTCGCCTGTGAGCCGATGTTGGTTCCGGTTTCGGTCGACAGGCCAGTGAACTGATCCTTGTTGTACTTCGCGGTTCCCTGTGTCGATGCGGCGAGCATCATTGCTTCCACGCCCGCATTGGCCGGGGTGAGGCTCGCTGCACCGCCTTTGATGTAAAGTCGAACTGCAACGACGTCGTTCGCTGTGATCGGCTTGAGAATTACAGGTATACCAGCGACATCGAACTTCGTGATTTGCGCATGTGCTGCCGGTGCCGCGAAAACCAGGGCAGCGGAAAGCACGACTCCGGAAATCTTTTTCATTGTGCGCCTCCGTCCATCAGCTGTGCCGGAGTAACTCCAAGTTTTGCACGATCGGCCGGACTCAGGAGCAGTGCAGTCACATGTGGCTTGCCGATGATGTATTTGCGCGCATACGCTACGAGATCCGCGCGAGTCACCTTCTGCATGTTGGTTACATAATTCTTGTAATAGTCGAGTCCGGTAACTGCCCACCAGAACCCGACTGTGTGAGCGTATTCCGAAGCCTGCTCTCGCTGATAAAGTGCCTGAATGCCAAGCTGTGTCTGCGCTGCGCTCAGCTCCTTGTCGGTGATGTAATTCGGATCGCCGAGCTTTGCGATCTCTTCAAAGATTGCCTTGCGCGCTTCCAGGACCTTATCGGGAGCAGCCTGTGCGAAAACGTTGATAGGTCCAACGTGCGCCTGCGTGTAGTAGCTGAGTCCAACGCCAAAGGTCAGCCCGCTGTCCACCAGTCGCTTCTGGAATTTGCTGGACGGATTCGCCAGCACGGTACTCAGCACATCAGCTGCGTATGTAGCTGCTGGATCCGCTGTAACGCTGGGACCCTGCCATACTATATAGAGTGCAGCTCCGTTCACGGGCTGTTCCACTATCACACTCGAGCTCTTTGTGAGAGGCGGTGGATTTGGAGCGGGCGTCACGAAGGGATTCCCTCCGCGCGGCCAGTCTCCGAAGATCTGCTCCGCAAGGCGGAATCCGCGCTCAGGCGTTATGTCACCGGAGAGAATCAGCGCGCTGTTGTTCGGGACGTAGAACTTGTCCTTGATGGTGTTCATCTTCTCGCGCGTTGCGGATGTGATCACACTTCGCACACCGATCGCTGTCTTTCGCGTGTAGAATCCAGGCGACCAGAGAATCGTGTCCGCGCCTCGGGTGAGGTGGAAGAAAGGATTCGCTTCGTTCCTGTCGAACTCTCCAAGAACTACGGGACGCTCGCGAACGAGCTCATCCTGATTGAACAGCGGATAGCGGATCGCGTCTTCCATGAACTGAAGTCCCGACGTGAGGCTGTCTACGCCGAGCGTGATGTAATAATTCACCCGCTCTTCGCTGGTAGTGCCGTTCCATTGTGCGCCGAGCTGGTTGAGTCGACGCAGATACGCTTCCTGCGATGGAATTGTTTTGTTCGCCTTGAAGAACATGTGCTCGTACAAGTGCGAGAGTCCCGAAAATTCAGGACCTTCGGTGTACGCGCCGTTCTTCACATCGAGCTCGACTGTTACCAGCGGTACTGCGTGATTCTCGATCACGAGAACCTCCAGTCCATTCGCCAGCTTTTTGCTCGCTACTCCGATGCTGCTTGATTGCGCGCCCAATGCGAGGGGCGCCATCAGCGCTCCGAGTATCAGGTACCGTCGTTTCATGCTGTCTCCGCGATTGCGGGGGAAGGGGTTGTGATTACTGCGTCTTCGGAAATTGATTGGCGTGCGAATGTCGCGCCAGCGGTCAGCGTTGGTCTGCTGGCAGACGCTGTCGAAGGCCTTCCAGGACATCTTTGGAGAACGGCCCGGTCAATACCATCTGGTGGCCACGGTTATCGGTCCACGAAATTGAATTGAGCGCCGCCTTGGGAGCCGAGACGACGGACGGTGGCGGTGCCTGTGCAGCCATTTGCTTTTCCTTGGCCTGTGCTGATGCACGCAGCATTGCAACCGCACGAATGCCGTTATCAGTGAGGGTCACCTCAACCCCTGGCGATACTTCATAGATGGTCACGTTGCCTGCACTGTCGGCTCGGAGCTTCTTCATCGGCATCGGTGCGGATGACGTAGCAACTCCTGTAACCACGACCTGGTCGAGCTGTGGGCTTGCGGTAAAACGGCGTCGCTGTGCAAGCGAGTCGCGCACTGAGTCGCGAGCTGCTTCGGGTCTGGGGCCAGCTATCTGATCGGCAATCACATGCGCGCCGCTCGATTGAGTTGCCGGAGAAGATGGCGGTGCTGCAACGGCTTTGATCGCATCATTCGCTGCTTCCTTCCTTAGCTCGAGCCCTTTCACTCCTGCAACTTTTCCCTCCAGGGCTTTTTCAGGCACGTTTTTCGGTGGTGTTGCAGCGGCTGCAGAAGCAGGAACGGAAGTGGGAACCGGAGCAGCTATTTCGTTCGCTGCGCTATCAAGCATCGCCCCGGATTCAGGAGCCGCAACTCGAGCTGGCGTACTCATCTGAACTGCTCGCTCCATTTTTTTTACTTCGCCATTTCGAGCTACGAGTAACGACGCACTTGCAACAATTACAACGGCTGCTGCCGCGCGGAGTTGTGTACTTGCATACCAGGCTCGACTGCGTGGCGCAGCTTTCGGTATGACATCTCCCGGGATTATGTCGAGCGCACTGACTATCCGCGACGATGCTGCAACGAGACCTCTCGCCTCTGCCGCAAGCGCTGAACATTCAGCGCATTCAGCGAGATGGGCCTCGAGCGCTGTTGAATCGTCAGGCGAAAGTTCGCCATCGATCCACGCGTGAATTGTTCCTTCGTCAGGATGCTGCATTCTTTTCCCTCATTTCGCGCTCACGCTGCAGTGCCTCATATGTCTCGACGAGACGCCGTCGCGCACGCGAAAGTGTAGTTCCAACTGATCCTGGAGAAAGCTCGAGTGCTTCAGCTATTTCACCGTAGTCGAGCCCCTCTTCTTTCATTAGAAGTGCAAGCCGGTCTCGCTCCGCGAGCGCATCCACTGCCTTTCGTGCAAACGCGGCTTCCTGCGCTTGCTCGATCGTCGTCGGCTCAATTTGCTCTTCCCTTTCCCGCTCTTCTCTTGCAAGCAGTGCGAGATGTTGTCGGCGCCGTGCATCTTTTCTCGCTTCGTCTCTCACCAGGTTTGTCGCGACTGCAAAGAGCCACGCCCTTTCGTTGGTGATGTTGTCCTGCCGGAGCGCGCGGACGAACGTTTCCTGCGCCACCTCTTCAGCCCAGTCGCGGTCGCCGAGCCGCCGCGTCAGGTATCTCACTAACGCGGCATTGTAAGTTCGAAAGAGACGCTCGACGTCCGTCAATCCATTACCATCCCGACTGGATTCGCTTCAGCTCTGAATCGCTGATTGTATCCATTCCTGTTGATCCGATCTCGATCGCAACATCGCGACCTGTTACAAGCACCTTGTCGCCGAGTGCAAATACTTCTCGCAGCTCCGGAATCGCATCGATGATCTTGAAGTATGCCTCTGAGAATGATTTCACCTTGACCACTCGTGTCGATTCAGCCCTGCGTAAGTCTGTCCATGTTTCCCCTCGGAGAGCAAATACCCTGGCTCCAACCCGACGGATATTCTCCTTCTTCAGCTGATTGATCTCGTCGGCTGCATTGAGATTTATTGCCGCTCTCTGCTTCGACGCATCGCGTGCAGCCTCGAATTCGGCCACGGCCTTCGGTGCAGCTTGTGGCGGAGATATCGCTGCAGTTGCCACGCCCGTTACCACCCCTTGCAACTGGATATTCCTTCGCATTCCCGGCTCGACTACCAGATACGATGTGAACTCCGTTGGGATCGCGTACTTCTCGCCGAGCTGTTTGATCTCGTCATCGATCTCGCGTGAGTTTCCACCTTTTCTCTTCTCGGCACTTAGATATCCGATACGCTGAGTAGCCCAGAGTCGGGCAATGTACGGATTCTCCCGTGATGACTCGGGAAATTCGACGCGCGACGTCCACGAGACGGGTCCACTTGCAGTCTGTCCTTCAAAGCGTAATCGCGCCGAGCCGCTTCCATCATATCGCGCGAGAAGCACGTAGTCCTGTCCGGCGAAAATGTCCATCGCTTCCGATGGGTGACGCTTGAGCAAGCGCACCCCATCTGCTGATACACGCACGTTAGTTATCACTGGATTGGTGAGTCTGCTCGCGACTATAGACACTGCACGCTCGACTGATTCATCCGGACGAACGAACTGCGCAGTTCCCTTTCCTTCCACAGCAAGTCTCTCGACGAGTGCTGCATTCAGGTCTGCACCAACTCCGAACGAAAAGATTCTGCGATCTCCTCTAAGCCTGTTGACTCTGCTCGCGATCGATTCCGGATTTCTCTCTCCTATTGTCGGCTCGCCGTCGGTAACGAAGAGAACGAGACCTAATCGACCGGAAGGAGTATCCCCCTCGAGGGCAGCATCCAGTGCTCCCGAGATATTCGTCGACCCCGACGCATCGAGCGATTCGAGATATCGCGAACCTTCAGCAACATTTTCCCGCGTTGCGCGCACAAAGTCATCGCGGAATGTTCTAACCTCAGTCGAGAAATCGATGAGCTTGAACCTGTCCGAGGGATTGAGCGTTGCGAGCACCTGTTTTCCCGCGTCACGCGCCTGACGAATCTTCACTCCCGACATCGAGCCGGAAACGTCAAGCACGAGAGTGACGTCGCGCGGAGTAACACGTGTCGCAACTGACGGGGGCGATAGAGTGATCAATGCGAAACCGTCTTCATTCCGCGGCGCGTACGTGAGAACCGAGATCGCCGGCTCATTGCTCTTCCTTATCGGAATAAGCAGCGTTACCTCGCTCGCACTTCCTTCCGCTCTAACTTCGCGTCGGCCGCCGCGCGTATTCGTTGAAAGAGAATGCGTTGGACTATATGGGCGCCCATATATCTCGTCCGACGGATACGTCAGCGTGAACGACGCACGCGGACGATCGGCGTCATCACGGTTACCCGCAAACGCAAGCCAGTTCTGCTGGCTCTCCTTCCCCTGGAAATAGTCGACTCTCAACGCATCGCCTTCCCGCTCTGCAACCATCTGAAAACGAACGACTACTTTCTTTTCCTCACCGGGTGCGATTGGAAATATTCTCGCGCGCAACATTCCGTATCCCATCCACTCCACGAGTGCCGGATCACGCTGTCGTCGTACGATGTCCTCATAGATGGCTCGCGCCTGCGACGCGTTCATCGTTTCGCCGGAGATGAGCTGGCCGTCAATGGAAAGCTTCAGGTCCTGAAACGCGGCGCCCCTGGGAAGAGGGAAGATGTAATCGGCTTCGCCAACTCGTCCGCCTCGATTTACGAACGTCTCAGTGACCTCATAGCGAAGCACTCGATCTACCAGGTCAGCTTTTACATGACTCGACTGTTTGAAGATCGATGCATTCTGCTGAGGGCACGGAAAACATGGAGCGTCCATCGGACAGGGACGCATCACACATGGACGGGGGATGAGCGTACCCTGCGCTTCGGCTAACGAAGGCAGAACGAGCAGCGAAACGAGTGAAATCAACAAGGAGCGCATTTGAGCCTCGGGTTCTGATACCCTTGAGACGCTGCCGGCGCTCCGGCTTGCACACCTGGGCTATTCTTTTTCCGGCGTTCGCCTCGTGTAGGCTTCCGGGCGGTTGACGACCCTCACCTGGATCAGCTGACGGTCGGCCCTGTTTACCGTGTCTTCGAGCGATTCGCCGTTCTCCCTTGCCGCCCACCCGAGCGAGAAGGAAACAGGGCCTCTCGTTTCCGCCGCCTTCTCCAGACGCCGCGCGACCGCCTCAGTCTCGGCGAGATCCGTATCGAAGAGAGCAATCAGGAATTCGTCGCCGCCCATTCTCACAACAGGCTCTTCAGCCCTCACGTTTCGCATGAGGAACCGGCTCATCCTCACGAGGATCGAATCACCCGCGGCGTGACCATGCACGTCGTTGTACTGCTTGAAGTGATCTATGTCGGTGTAGATGCAGCCCCATCGTTCCTCTTCAGCGCGCGACTTCGAGTAGAGAGTCGCCAGGTGTCTCCTGTTGTAGCACCCGGTGAGCGGATCGCGAATGCTCTGCTCTACGAGCTGGGTCTCGAGATTCTTCCGGGCAGTTATGTCGACCAGAATGCCGTGAAAGATCGGCTCACTCGATTCCGGGTCGGTATTGAGATACCACGTATCCAGGACGGTGCGAACTCCGCCATCCGGCCGCGTAATCTGCAGCTCACGATCGCGAATTGAGCCTTCTCGCTCGACCAGCGCCATTTCTTTTTTCCTGACTTCAGCGTCGACGAAGTCGCTGACTTTGTAGTTCTTCAGCTCTTCCACGCTCCTCACGCCGAAAATCTTGAGAAACGCAGGATTCGCATCGAGAATCTCACCACTCTCGTTGGTGATATAGATGCCCTCGCCGAGGTTTTGCGCAAACCTCGCGAGTGTCTCCGGATCGCTTAGACTCCTGAATCTCGAATGTGCAGGTCGGTTCAGCATTCAGTATTCAGCTCGGTCCGCATTCAGTATTCAGCATTCGTTTCAGGCATGTCGATTGCCCAGTGACATCCTTTACGGAGGCTTAATGTATGACGCATAGAGATTCTAAGGAACAGATGGACAACAAAGACAAAGACCCAGCTAAGCGCTCGGAAGAAACGCATTCGGGAACTCCCAACGCTGTCGATCCAAACAAAAAGACGTCCACCGAGCACAAGAGTGGATACGGTGGTGAACGTGGAGAGCCGCGCACCAAGTAAGTTTTCCTGATGCTTGTTTCACCCGGCATCCACCATGTGACTGCGATTGCCAGCGATCCCCAGAAGAATCTCGATTTTTATGCGGGAGTTCTCGGGATGCGGCTGGTCAAGCGCACGGTGAACTTCGACGACCCGACGACATACCATTTCTATTTCGGCGACGCCGAAGGAACCCCGGGAAGCATTCTCACTTTCTTTCCCTGGCCAGGATCACGTCGTGGACGCCAGGGAGCCGGGCAGGTTGCCGTAACCGCTTTCTCCATCCTTCCCAGCTCGGTTGGCTTCTGGATCGAAAGATTCATCAAACAGCGCGTTGAGTTTGAGCACCCGAAAACGCGGTTCGACGACGAGCGTGTGATCGCGTTCAAGGATCCCGATGGATTCATGGGTGAGCTGGTTGCCCATCCTGGTGCGGAAGCAGCACCAGCAGGAGGAGGACGTCTTGTGCCTCCGGAACATTCCATTCGAGGCATCTATTCCGTCACCCTGTGGCAGGAAAGCTGTGATCTCACAGGCAAGCTCCTTGTTGATTCGCTCGGTTTCGAGCCCGTACGTGAGCAGGCCAGCATTTTCCGTTACGCCGCAAGAGGACGGGGATCTGCGTCGATCGTCGACCTTCGGTGTGTACCCGGCCTGTGGCCCGGCTCGATGGGGGCAGGAACAGTTCATCATGTCGCTTTTCGCGCTCCCGACGATGCCGCGCAGCTTGCCGTCAGGGACGAGCTCGTTAACGAGGGCTTTAACGTCACTCCGCAAATAGATCGTGATTACTTCCAGTCGATCTATTTTCGTGAGCCGGGCGGTGTTCTATTCGAGATTGCTACTGATCCTCCAGGATTTACTGTAGACGAATCGCCCGAATCGCTTGGTCAATCTCTTAAACTTCCAAAGTGGCTCGAGTCTCGCCGGTTTGAAATCGAGGCGCTGCTCCCGAATATTCGCCCGCCACGCATGGAAATTCCCGGACCTAATGCCTGAACAAGAAATGGAATCTTCAAAACTCGACCAGCTCTGCATTGATGCGATACGAGTTCTCGCTATGGACGCGGTGCAGAAAGCGGACTCCGGCCATCCCGGAACTCCAATGGCACTCGCGCCGCTCGCATATGTCCTGTGGACACGGCATCTCCGCTACAATCCAAAGAATCCCGACTGGATAGACCGTGACCGTTTTGTGCTTTCAGCCGGTCATGCATCGATGCTTCTCTACAGCGTGCTCTATCTCACCGGATACGATCTGTCGCTCGATGACATCAAGCATTTCAGGCAGTGGGAAAGCAGAACACCCGGCCATCCGGAATACGGCTACACACCGGGAGTCGAGACAACGACGGGTCCGCTGGGCCAGGGTGTCGGCAATTCAGTCGGAATGGCGATAGCTGAGTCGCAGCTCGCAGCGATTTTCAATCGACCTGATCATTCAATCATCGATCATCACACGTATTTCATTGCAAGTGACGGCGACATGATGGAAGGCATCTCTCATGAAGCGTCTTCCTTCGCCGGGCATCTCAAGCTCGGCAAGCTGATCGGTTTCTACGACGACAATCACATCACGATCGAAGGAAACACCGATCTCACTTTCAGCGACGATACCGCCAAAAGATTCGAGGCGTACCACTGGCATGTGCAGCGTGTTGACGATGCGAACGATCTCGATGCACTGGACAAGGCGATCGTTGCAGCAAAAGCGGTAACTGATCGGCCGTCATTGATTGTGGTGCGATCTCACATTGGTTTTGGCAGTCCCAACAAGCACGACACCGCAGAAGCTCATGGATCACCACTCGGCGCCGATGAGATCAAGCTGACGAAGGAAGCACTCGGTTATCCGTCTCAGGAACCGTTTTACGTTGCGCCCGAAGCGCTCGAGCACTGGCGGACTATGTCACCACGTGGCGCGGATCTGGAGCGTGAATGGCAGAAGCGATACGAGGCGTACAAAGCCGCACACCCCGATGATGCTCGAGAGCTCGATCGACGTTTGCGCGGGGAGCTGCTCGATGGTTGGGAAGCCCTGATCCCCACGTTCACTGCAGAGAATGGAAGTGTTGCGAGTCGTGCTGCATCAGGAGTTGTGCTCAACGCCATTGCGCCAAAAGTCCCCGAGCTCGTTGGCGGCTCAGCTGATCTCGCCTCATCGACCAATACTATTGTAAAAGGAGCGCCGAGCTTCGGACCTTCGGATCATTCCGGACGAAACTTTCATTTCGGAATTCGAGAGCACGGAATGGGAGCGGTGATGAATGGAATGTCCGTGCACGGCGGGTTCATTCCATATGGCGCAACATTTCTGATTTTCTCCGACTACATGCGGCCTGCCGTACGTCTCGCAGCAATCATGAATCGTCACGTGGTCTACGTATACACACACGATTCAATCGGGCTGGGAGAAGATGGACCAACACATCAGCCCATCGAACAGCTCAGCACGCTGCGCGCAATTCCCGATTTCACGTTGATCCGTCCGGCCGATGCATCCGAAACTGCTGAAGCGTGGCGAGCTGCACTCAAGCAGCACGGTCCGGTTGCGCTCGTTCTTACTCGCCAGAAGCTTGGCTTCATTGACCGAACGAAGTACGCATCAGCGAGTGGAGTTGCAAAGGGAGCGTACGTTCTGTCCGATTCACCGGGCGGTGCACCGCAGGTTGTGCTGATGTCGAGCGGATCTGAAGTTGCGCTCATCATCGAAGCGCAGGCGAGACTCAACGTCGAAGGAATTCGATCGCGCGTTGTGAGTATGCCAAGCCACGAGCTTTTTGCGGCGCAGGATGAACGTTATCGCGAGAGTGTATTGCCTAAGGGAGTGAAGCGGATCTCGATCGAAGCTTCGCATCCGATGTCGTGGCAGAAGTGGGTTGGAAGCGATGGTGTTGCACTCGGTCTTCATCGCTTTGGTGCATCTGCTCCCTACAAGGAGATCTACGAGCACCTGGGGCTCACTGTGGCGAAGATAGTCGAGACAGCAAAGCAGCTCATCGGCTGATTTGTGCGCTTACGCGACATCAGCATCAGCGTTTCGCCGGGCACGCCCGAATGGCCTGGAGATACTCCATGGGCATGTGGATGGACTGCGACAATCTCGAATGGATCGAGCGTTAACCTTTCTTCGATAACATCGAGTCCCCATGTGGGTACACATGCAGATGCGCCTCTGCATGTGCGCGATGGATGGCCGGGATCACATGAGCTGCCGCTGGAAGCGTTTTATGGCCCGGCCATTGTCATCGACGTCAGCAATCTCGAAGGGGAGATCGAGTTCGATCAGATTGTGCCACGACTGGCAAGGTATCGCCCGGAACGATTGATATTGAAAACCGGCAGCTCCATTGCCGGCGGAACATTTCCCGCTGCATGGCCGACACTTTCCGAATCGTGCGCACGAGAGCTCCTCGGCATGGGAATGAAGCTCCTTGGTGTGGATGCTCCTTCAGTAGATAGCCGCGAGAGCAAATCTCTCGCTGTTCACAAGATGCTGTTCCAGCAGAATGCGTTCATCCTGGAGAATCTCGATTTGCGCCGGGCGCCGGTTGGCGCTTATCAGCTCATCGCATTTCCTGTGAAGATGATGTCCGTCGACGCGGCTCCCGTTCGCGCGATCCTCATCGAGCAGTAGTTACCACCGGCTTCGTGTACTGCTGCGTCGTCGCGGCGAGCCGAGCAGGGCACCCATCAGCCCGCGTGTGATAGCTCCAGCGACGGTGCGTGTCACCGGAGATTTCATTATCTGCTCGAGTGTTCCCGGTGGCTCTTTTGTAGTGCGTCGTGATTGTGCAGGTGCTGCCGGCGGTGGTGCATATGATTGTCCTGAATCAGCAGGCTGCTGCGAAGTTTGTTGAGCAGCTCCCGGAACAACACGCGCAGCAAGTTTTTCCCGGGCGCTCTCGCGATCGATATCCTGCGCGTACTTCTTCACCTGAGTCGATCGCGCAACCTGTGCATCGAGATCAGGCAGCGGCCCCATCAGTGACGCTGGGGGAATCAATCGAACAGCGAACGGCTGCGTGGGAACTCCCTTTGGTGACAGCACTGTGACAAAGGCTTCACCAATTCCCAGTGTCGTCAATGTTTCTTCAACATCGTAGAACGAAGTCTTCGGGAACGTTCTCGCTGCTGCGCGCAGCGCCTTGTCATCATCAGGAGTGAAGGCGCGCAGTGCATGTTGTACCCGATGACCGAGCTGGCCCAGCACTTCATCGGGAACGTCTTTGGGGTTTTGTGTGATGAAGTACACACCGATGCCTTTCGATCTCACCAGACGCACGACTTGTTGAATTTCGTCGAGCAAAGCTTTGCTTGCGTTGTCGAACAGCAGGTGCGCTTCATCGAAGAAGAAGGCGAGCTTGGGCTTGTCCACATCGCCGACTTCCGGAAGCTGATGATAAATGGTTGCGAGCAGCCAAAGCATGAAGGTGCTCGATAGCGCCGGCTTGTCCTGCACATCTGCCAGCTCGAGCACGCTGATCAAGCCGCGGCCATCTCGCTCGACCTGCATGAGATCTTCGATCTCGAACTCGGGCTCGCCGAAGAAATCCTCTGCACCCTGCTGCTCGAGCTCGACCATTTCACGCAACAGCACACCTACTGTTGCCTTTGACATTCCGCCGTATGACTTGAGCTCTTCTGCTCCTTCGTTAGTGAGATACTGAAGCACGGCACGAAGATCGGAGAAATCCAGGAGCAGAAGTCCTTTGTCATCGCAGAACTTGAATACGAGAGAAAGTACACTCGATTGCGTCGGGTTGAGATCGAGAACCTTCGACAGAAGCAGCGGTCCGAACGATGAGACCGTCGCACGAAGCTGCGCACCATGTTTTCCGGTGAGACTCAGGAATTCGACAGGAAATCCTGAAGCCTGCCAGTTGAATCCGGTTTCCCTGGCTCGAGTTGTGATTCGATCATTCGATTGGCCCGGCGTGCCAAGTCCGGAGAGGTCGCCCTTGATGTCGGCCACAAAGACGGGAACTCCAGCGGCCGAGAGCTGTTCCGCAATCAGCTGGAGTGTGCGGGTTTTTCCCGTTCCAGTTGCGCCCGCAATGAGTCCGTGCCGGTTGACCATCGAGATGGGAATGGAAACCAGGGGCTCCGGATCGCATTCGCCGTTGTGAACAATTGCGCCAAGTGTTACGGCGTTGTCTGCTTTGGGGAATGCAGCTTTTGCCGCATCCATAACCTTCGAATCCATAAATGATTTTCCGTCGTCCGCGGTCAGTTAGCAGTAGCAGTGCACTGGCAACTCTTGCACCTGCTGAGAGTTACAATTGGCATATGGTATGCGCCAGAGCATCCCTACTGCAATCACTCTACCGAAATTCAAGACATGCGAAGCGATTCAGGCAGCACTACTTCGGTCTGGATGGCTACCAGCGACAGTCCGGAGTTACCACAGCTTACGCGCGATATGCGCGCGGGCGTATGCGTAATCGGAGCTGGTATTGCCGGAATGACAACCGCTTACCTTCTGGCACGCGCAGGACGTGCTGTTGTTGTCATCGATGATGGCCCAATCGGGGGCGGTGAGACCGGACGGACAACAGCGCATTTGAGCAATGCGCTCGACGATCGTTACTATCAGATACAAAAGCTGCATGGACTGACTGGCTCGCAGATCGCTGCCGAGAGTCATACAGCTGCGATTACGCGCATCGAATCTATTGCATCACAGGAAGATATCGATTGCGATTTCGAGCGGGTCGATGGCTACCTGTTTCTCGGGCCGGAGAGCGAGCGCGACGAGCTTCAGCGCGAGCTGAATGCCGCACATCGTGCAGGTCTTACCGATGTGGAGCTCGTCGACAAAGCACCTCCTGATTTCTGGAATTCAGGCCCTGCCCTGCGTTTTCCGCGACAGGCTCAGTTTCATCCACTCAAGTATCTGCAGGGACTGGCGCGCGCGATTCTTCGGGATGGCGGGCACATCTATACACGCGCACATGCAGAGACGATCGTCGATGGTGAGCCGTGCCGCGTGACCACAAGCGATGGACATGTCATCACTGCAGATAGTGTCGTTGTTGCAACGAACAGTCCCGTCAATGACTGGGTCATTCTGCACACCAAGCAGGCCGCGTATCGAACCTACGTGATCGGTGCTCGCGTTCCTCGTGGATCAGTGCCCCGCGCTTTGTATTGGGATACCGCCGATCCGTATCATTACATCCGGCTCCATGAGGTCGATTCGCGACTCGATTCAGCGCAGCTCGAGGACATCCTCATTGTCGGCGGTGAGGATCACAAGACCGGGCAGGAGGATGACAACGCTGATCCATTCAAGGCTCTTGAAGAGTGGACGCGTCAACGATTCCCGATGGTGAAGTCAGTCGACTTCCGCTGGTCAGGCCAGATAATGGAGCCGGTTGACTATATGGCGTTCATTGGAAAGAATCCCGGAACCGACCAGCACATCTATGTCGCAACAGGGGATTCCGGCAACGGAATGACGCACGGTACTATCGCCGGCATTCTGCTGACAGATCTCATACTCGGCAAAAAAAATCCATGGGCGGGTCTCTACGATCCGTCACGCAAAAACTTCCGGTCGACTCCGGAGTTCATCAAGGAGAATCTGAACGTCGCCGTTCAGTATGCTGACTGGGCGACAGGCGGCGAAGTTGATTCGGTCGATCAGATCGAGCCCGGGAACGGCGCAGTTATTCGTCGCGGCGCGAGAAAGATTGCTGCGTATAAGGATGACCAGGGCACCGTTCATCTCCGCTCAGCCATCTGCACCCACTTGTACTGTATCGTCGATTGGAACTCGACTGAGAAAACGTGGGACTGTCCGTGTCATGGATCGCGATTCGACCCGTATGGCAAGGTCGTGAACGGGCCCGCGATTACTCCTCTTGCTGAGGTCGATTCGGAAGTCCCATCGTCACAATGATCTCGTGATTGCTGCCGTCGCTCACGAGATTGACCGGCCCTTCCACCGCAGCTCCATCGAGAGTCACTGACGTAACTCCCTTCTGTACTCCCGATGGATTGCGAACGAAAATCGAGTATTTGCTCTGACCATGCTCGTACTCGATTGCAAACTCTTTCCAGGCCGAAGGGATACACGGGTCGATCGCAAGCGTGTCTGCACGCTTGGTGAATCCGAGGATAGCCTCAAGTCCAACTCTGTAAAGCCAGCTGGCAGAGCCTGTATACCAGGTCCATCCACCGCGACCAAGATGCCCATGTGCTGTGTATACGTCCGCTGCGATTACGTACGGCTCTACCTTATACGTAGCGACGTCCTCAGGTGTGAGTGCGTGCGTCACAGGGTTGATCATATGGTACAGATGCATCGCGCGGTCGCCATCGCCCTGTAGCGCAGTTGCAAGCACTGTCCATAGCGCGGCATGTGTATACTGCGCGCCATTTTCTCTCACGCCAGGCAGATATCCCTGGATGTATCCGGGATCATGGGACCCGCGATTGAACGGCGGCGTAAGCAGCATGATCAAGCGCGCGTCTTCACGAACGAGATGTTCGTTCAGCGATTTCATTGCAGTTCTTGTGCGCTCACTCTCCCCCGCACCTGATATCACACTCCAGCTCTGGGCAATCGAGTCGATCTTTGCCTCGTCGCTTTCTTTCGAGCCAAGCGGTGCGCCGTCATCGTAATATGCGCGTCTGTACCAATCTCCATCCCAGGCATTGGCTTCAATTGCGTCGCTGTATTTCTCAGCGTTGCTTTTGAATTCGTCTGCAGTGGCCGTGTCGTTACGCGCTGTCGCGAGCGTCGCGAATTTTCTGAGCGTCATGATCAGGAACCAGCCGAGCCAGACGCTTTCGCCTTTTCCGTGTATTCCAACGCGATTCATTCCGTCGTTCCAGTCGCCGGATCCGATCAGCGGAAGACCGTGCTCCCCGAATGTGCAGGCTTTCCGTAGCGCGCGAACGCAGTGTTCGTAAACTGATCCTGTGCTCTGCGATACCTGCGGCAGATCGTAGACCTCGTGCTCATCTGCTGCGAGCTCGCGCATCTCCAGGTAAGGTGCATTCTCATCGAGAACAGTGAGATCGCCAGTGAGCTCGATGTACTGGTTTACAACGAATGGAAGCCATGCAAGATCGTCGGAAAATCTCGTGCGGACTCCGCGTCCACTTTGCGGGTGCCACCAGTGTTGAACGTCACCCTCCTCAAATTGTCTTGCAGCACATCTCACGATGTGTTCGCGCGAGATTCCGGGCTCCGTGTATGCGAACGCCATTACGTCCTGCAGCTGGTCTCTGAATCCAAACGCACCACTCGATTGATATAGAGCAGAGCGCGCCCACATTCGGCAGGAAAGGGCCTGATACAGTGCCCATTGATTCAGCACCACATCGAATGTAGGGTCCGGCGTTTTGACTGTGATTGTGCTCAGCCGTTTTCGCCACACCGCCGCGGCGTGATCGAGGGCTTCCTTTGCTGACGCTGGATTGCTGTACTTTCTGCAGAGATCGATCGCTTTGTCAGTACTATCGGACGCACCGAGCAAAAAAACTATTTCGCGCGTTTCGCCTGGTGCAATTACAAACCGTGATTCCAGTGCGGCGCACGGATCGATTGTATCCCCGACATCACCACTCAGCTCATCGCGCTTCATCACAGCTGGACGCGACGCAGTTCCATTTCTTCCCAGAAACTCGCGCCTTGCTCCAGTGAAGGAGGAAACACGATCACTCGTTGCCGAAAACGCCACTCGTGACGCGAAGATCGGATCGAAGTAGTTGTGCGCAAGCATGACGCGGTTTTCCTCAGCCATTTCTGTCCGCACAAACTCACGCGTTTTTTCACGTTCTACACCAAGCACCCATTCCGCATAGCTCGTCACCGTTAATGAGCGCGGTGCTGTACTGTCGTTGCGGATTCGAAGAACCGAAATTCTCACTGGGTCGGTTTCGGGCATTCCGATACGAAGCTCTGTCGAGATGTTGTCGCGCACATGCTCGAAGATTGAATAGCCCGCTCCGTGTTTTACCGTGTACAAGGATGGTTCACGAATCGGCTCCGGCGTGGGTGTCCAGAGCGCCCCTGTCTGATCGTCTCTCAGGTAAATGCAGTCGCCTGGTGTGTCGCGAACTGGATCGTTCTGCCACGGAGTCAGCCGATAGAAGTAGCTGTTCTCCGCCCACGTCATTCCCGCTCCGCTCTCGCTGATCAGAAATCCACCGGCCGGGTTGCCGATGATATTTATCCATGGAGCTGGAGGCAGGCTGTCGCCACTGAGTCTTATTTCGTACTCGTTATTGTCGTTGAAGCCTCCGAGGCCATTGAACAATGCAAGCCCGTCACCTGTAACTGGCAGCGGTGGACCTGCGGGAACTGGAGCATCATCGCTAGGAACCGTTCCCCGCTCTGCACCATTGTTCGACTGATCGGCGATGATTGCCGACAAAACGGGAATTGCACCGCTCGCGTACGTGTCTTCGACATTTGGGAATTCGAGAAAATTCCCGAGGCCCAGCCCGTCGCAGTCGACCTGAATTCTTGCGATCGAATGCAGAAGCTTGATGTCGTCGGGCTTGAGAACGTCGGCACGCCGGATGAACACGCCGCCTGGTCTGTCCAGCAATCCGGATTCACTCGATGCCATCACGGTTGCCAGAAGCTCGTCGTTCAGCTCCTGGAGATATGTGTGTGGATGCTCATTCAGAATTACCAGATCACTGACGAGCCCTTTCAGTCGCCAGTAGTGGTGCACCTTGAGCAGCTGTCGCACACTCGGCATGCCGTCAGCTGACTCGAGTGTCGCGAGGAGAATTGGCCAGTCTCCGGAAATTCCCAGTCCCCAGAGAGCCTCCTGCCCCAGCTTGTTGTCGTCACCTTTTGCCGTGAGTCCTTTGAAGCCGGGATGTGCATAAAGAAGGTGTCCTGCCAGCTCCTGATACAAAGCAGCATCAGCTGGAGTAATTCCCAATTCACGAAGCTCGGCCTGTGCATGTGCCCACGACAGATCGAGCGCGCGTCGCGCGCTGTATGTGTCGTGATACAGATCTGCTTTCTGTGCTGCTCGCTCACGATCTTCCGCCACGAAAGTGGTGAACGTCACTTCTGCTGAGCGTCCGGCCGGGATGGTGACTCTCGTGCGAAGCGCAAAGATCGGATCCAGTACAGCTCCAATCGATCCGGAAAGATTTCCCGGGTTATCCATCACGACTGGATCTCGTGCTGATCTGCCTCTGCCGATGAAACGTGCTCGATCGGTCTCGCAGCTGACTTCAGCGTTGTTGCCGACGACTGCCATCACATGACCACACCAGCTTGGCTTGTCGGTCGCCGAGCGGGGGCGACGCATTGCGAGGAGCGCTGTGCTTTCCGGAATCCATTCCGTCTGCACAAACAGGTTGCCGAATGCCGGGTGTGCTCTGTCCGAATCAGCAGATGCGAGCACTACTTCCATATAGCTCGTGAGCTCGACTGCGCGCGGCGACGTTGAGTTGTTGAGCAGCGTCACGCGCCTTACTTCTGCTGCTTCGCCCGGTGCAACAGCGATTTCCATCGTCGTGTCGATGTCACCATCGCGGCGATGGAACGTTACACGATCGCTCGCAAACAACACGCGATACCAGTCTGCTTCTGCACACACCGGCTGATGTCCTGCTGACCATACTCGTCCAGTGCTTATGTCCCGGACATAACACCACTGGCCAAAGTCATCCCGTGTCCCGTCGTTTCTCCATCGATTGATCGCCATGTCGTTGTAGCGGCTGCCGCCGCTGCCCGCATTGCTGACGATCGTTGTGTACGGAGTATTGCCGAGGAGGCTCACGCGAGGCTGCGGAGTATTTGCAGTATCCAGCTCGCGCACCGCGGGCTTGTCAGTCTCCGTCGGTACCCGTGGTGGCTCATCGCCGTGCTCGATACCTTGCAGAACCAGGCGCCGCGGAATGCGCTCCTGCAGAATCAGCTCCGCTGATCTCACAAGTGCGTCAGTGTGAAATCGCGTTTGCCAGACATTCCGGCAGAGCGCATTGTCGAAAGCGACGAGGCTCATGCCTATGTGGTGCGCCATGTACGCGCCAACAACCGCTTTTCTCGCTCCGGGAACCGGTCGCGTATAATCCACTGCATCCCTGAATCCATAAGGGCCGAGCGCTCCTTCTGATTCAAGAGCCGCCATGTTGCGAACGGCTTGATGCGGTTCGACCATCATCGCAAGCGCAGTTGCATACGGTGCGATGACAAGGTCGCGATTAAGTCCGCGCTTCAACGCAAGATCAGGAACTCCAAATCCTTTGTACTGATATGTCTGAGCCCGGTCCCGGATGTTGTACGCTGACTCGGAAATTCCCCACGGAACGTTACGCTCCCCACCGTAACTGATCTGTCGTCGCACAGCTCCCTGATGCGATTGACTGAGCAGTGTAGAAGGAAACGTCCGCAGTACCAGCGCCGGCATCAGGTACTCGAACATGCTCCCGCTCCATGATATGAGCGTGCGAGTTCCACTTGCGGTCGTGAGAGACCGGCCAAGCCTGAACCAGTGATCCACCCCAACGTCATCCTTTGCAATCGCCATGAAGGATGACAGCCTCGCTTCTGATGCGAGGAGATCATAGTACGAATTGTCGAACGTGCTTGCGGAAGTGAGGAACCCGATTGAAAAAAGCTTGCGCCGTTCGTCAAAGAGGAACTTGAAATCCATTTCGAGCGCGTAATCTCTTGCCCGTTCCGCAATCACATGGAGTCGCTGCTTGTTCTCTTCGGTTACATCAGTCTCGCGACTGATCTGCAGGCACGCCTGACGGACTGCAATGAGGTGTCCCGCCAGATTGCCGCTGTCCACTGTCGATATGTATCCAGGCTCGAGAACACGCAGGTCGCGCAGACTGTACCAGTTGTAGAAGTGACCGTGATAACGCCGCATTCGCTCGAGAGTGCGGAATACTTTCTCGAGCCTGTCGATCATTGAATCCAGCTGAATGAATCCGAGATCCCGCGCTGAGACAATCGACATCAGCTGCAAGCCGATGTTGGTTGGCGATGTCCGGGGCGCTATTACGGGCTCCGGGTCTTCCTGGAAGTTGTCAGGCGCCAGCCACTGCGTCTCTTCCGAAACGAACTGCTCGAAAAATTGCCAGTGAAGCTTTGCATATCTGAGTGCGGCCTGTCTCTCAGGCTCGGAAAGTCTCAGCTCCTGAGGAGTCGCCGGAGCACTGAGACCATGAGCGATGTACGGAGAGACAATCCATAGAGAGAGAAGCGGGATAGTCGAAACGAGCGCTATGATCTGCGATGACTCATCCAGACTCTTCGCGCGGAGAACAACGAGAACCAGCAGACCAAAGCTGAGAACTGTGACCGGCCACATTCTTCTCCAGACTTCACGCTTCGACCCGACTGCCATCGCACGCTCGACCTGGGAAGCAGTCTGCCACTCCAGAAGATTGCGCTTCGTGACGAAGAGACGAACAAGTGTGCGGACTATCGCATCAGCGCTTACGAATGCCTGGTGCGGCAGGAATGCGACAGCGAGTGCCCACTGCTGTGTGTTGACCGCCGCATCACGAAACACCGCAGCGTAATACGCAAGCCACGACTGGTCTCTTGGCGGGCGCACAACCGAGAGCAGCAGCGAAAAAATCCACGGCGCTGCAACTGCGAGCAGGACTACGATTGTCCATAAATGCGCGGAGCCCGGAAGCCAGAACCATCCTGCAACCAGAAGAATTACCTGCGCGATCTCTACGAGACTGCGTCGCAGGTTGTCGAAAATCTTCCAGCGTGAAATCGCCGAGAGCCGGTTCCCCGTTTTGCCAAGCCATCTGAGAAGCTGCCAGTCTCCGCGAATCCATCGATGCTTCCGCCTCGTGAAGGTCAGGTATCGCGCCGGGTAGTCGTCGTAGACTTCGATATCCGTCACGAGACCCGCGCGTGAATACGCACCCTCGATCAGGTCGTGGCTGAGAAGCGTGTTCTCCGGAAAACGGCGGCGTGTCGCCTCCTCGAACGCATCTACATCGTAAATCCCTTTCCCGGTGAAGCTTCCTTCACCAAACAGATCCTGATAGACATCGGAAACGGCGGTGGTATACGGATCCACACCAGGGTGACCCGAGTGCACTGCGGCGAATTTCGATACGTGCGCACTTGTCAGCGACACTCCAACTCGCGGCTGCAGAATTCCATAACCGCGAACGATTCTGTGAAGGTGTGGATCGTACTCGGCTTTATTGAGCGGATGTGCTATCGCGCCCGTGAGCGTCTGCGCCGCGTCACGCGGTAAAACAGTGTCGGAATCGAGAGTAATTACATATCGGATGTCACTCAGCTTCTCGACATCGCCGACAATTGTGCTGAATGCATCAGCCGACTTGCCGCGCAGGAAGCGATTGAACTGGCCGAGCTTTCCGCGCTTCCTCTCCCATCCCATCCATACGCCTTGTTTTTCATTCCACAGACGCTTGCGATGGAAAAGATTGAAGGTATCGCCCGAGGAAGCCGGATATTTTGCATTCAGATCGTTTATCCCGCGCGTTGCTGCTTCAAGTATCTCGTCGTCGCCTTCTTTCGTTTCGGAATCTGCATCTGTGAAGTCACTGAGAATCGCGAAAGAAAGATTCGGGTCGCGATTCGCGAGATACTGTACCTCTATGTGTTCAAGTGCTTCGCGCACTGCGCGTACGCTGCCGAACAATGTCGGAACCACAACCGCGGTTCGGAAATCTCGAGGAATACCGTCTTCACGAAATTCCAGTTTCGGCAGGAGGTGCGGTGGAAGCAGCGTTGTAACGAGCTGATTCACCACTGAGATCGCGATCTCGTTTGCCGGAATGAGCGATACGATCAGCACTGCAATGGCTGAAACGAGGCTGCTCGTTGCAACTACCGCCATTACCGCAGCAAGCAGCAGAACGGTAAATGTCGTGATCGATCCGAAGTAGGCCGCTGTAGGATGGCGCCTGATCCAGCGATAAACCCTTTCGCCTATGGGAGGTTTGTATCCAGTCAGGCGCTCGAGGGTTAGCCTCCCTTCATCAATCAGGTGATAACCGACGTGTGATTGTCGAACCTCGTCCTTTCCCTGACTTTCCAGTGAAAGTCCAATGGCGAGATTGGCGATTTCTTCTTCCGGCCGCTTCGTGTGCTTTGCGATATGCTCGACAACGTGCCTGTATTGATCACGCGTGGCGAAGGTCATGATCGCGTAGTGACCAGAGGGATCTTTTCTCAGGATCTTCTCGGTCTCACTTTGCGATTCGACGAATTCCTTCCAGTCGAGCCGGCCAATTGCGCGGAGACTTGTGATGCAGTTCGAAACTGTGATCTGCGTCAGGGCGATCATGCGGTTCGATCGCGTGACTGCTACTTCAGCACTTGGCCCATCCTCAGCAATCCACTGCTCGAGCCACACGAGCGGCGTGAAGTTCACCTGATAGCCGCGTATCTGATGAAGAAAGCGAGCTACGAATGTCGGGGTGAATGGCGGATGATCGTTGATGAATCGATCGAGAGCTGACGCCAGTGATTCCGGAGATTCATCATTCGCCGCCATGATCTGCGCAGCGATTCTGTCTGCTTCTTCGACTTCATCGAGCCGCGCTTTCACGCGGAGCGACATTCTCCGAATGTTCTCTACCAGGCCCAGGCGGAACATTGTCGGAATCGCCCACAGCTCTCCCATGGAGAGCTTCGCCACTTTCTGATACTCCCGCACGAACAGCGTGATGTTCTCGAGCGAGAGATGTCCTTCGGTATGCGCAATCAGCTCGATTGCGACATCGTACACACGCGGATACTGAGCAAGCGTTCCATTCGCGAGCTTTGGAAGCTCCTGATAGTATCCGCTCGGAAGGTTCGTTCTGATTTCTCGAATGTGCTCCTGAACTATGTAGGAGTTATCGAGAAGCCATTCTCCCGCTGGACTTATGTCGACGCCACGAAGCGATGCATCCGTCAGTCGGTCGTGTACTTCATTCAATACTTCGCGCGTGTCATTGAGACGGCCCAGCAGCGGACCGTGTCCGCGCTGCTTTTGCGCAGGAAGAAGCCGGTGCTTTCGCGCAATTTGTCGCGCGTGACGTGCAAGACGATCAGCGCCGAAAACTTCGCCGCGTATGGGCCCTACGAGTTTTCTGTCTGCACCATCGTCACTGAGACGAAGAAAGCGACGAATCCTGCCCGGAGGCTTCTGCGGAGGGGCTACTGACGTTGCCACGAATTACTGCCTGAGCTAGCGCGCGCCTTTCTCTTCGGGTCCGGTGAGAATGAACGTTCCCGTTGAGTGCGCGTAGAGCTTTCCGTCCTTGTCGACGAGCCTGCCTTCTGCCGTCGCTGATTTCTTCCCCATATGAATCACCTTGCCCGTGCAGAACACTTTACCAGTCCGTACCGTAACCGGTCTCACATAGCTGACCTGAAGCTGCATGGTCGGTGCGATGTATCCCGGTGGCAGCAGGCTTTGCACTGCACAGCCAAGTGATGAATCAAAAAGAGTTGCTGCCATACCGCCGTGTAATACTCCCATCGGATTGTAGTGAAACTCCTGCGGCTCCAGTGTCACTGTCACATTACCCGGTTCGATCTGCTCGAGCGTGAAACCAAGAACATCGGCAAGAGGTGGTGGTGGCGCATCCCGTCGAGCCATTGCGCGCAGCCATTCCAGTCCCGTCAATCTGCTGGCAGCTTCCACACCCTTCGACGGATCTTCCCAAGTTACCGTCCGTGTTCGTTCCATGAGCACTAAGATGCACTCACAAGCCTGTAAATGCAGAACACCCCGTCCATTGGGGCGGGGTGTTCAACTGCAACACATTCCGCTACTGGCCGCTGGAGCTTTTCTTCACCTGCTCCCTGTATTCCGGGCTCGCATAAATCGCTACTTCAACTCTGCGATTGAGCTGGCGTCCGGCATCTGTATCATTGCTTGCGACCGGTTCCGACTCGCCACGACCTGCTGTTGAAATTCGGCTCGCTGGAACACCGAGCGACTGAAGGTACGCCGATGCCGAGTTCGCCCGGCGCTGAGAGAGATTCATGTTGTATGCATCCTCTCCCTGGCTGTCCGTATGTCCGACGATCAGGAGATTTGAGTTGCCGAACTTCTGCAGGCTGTTCGCAAGCTCCTGGAAATTCTTCGCGGCATCTGGTCTGATCCGGTCTGAATCGAAATCGAACAGCAATCCCGATTCGAAGGTGACCTCGATTCCTTCACCGACGCGTTCGACCTTTGCGCCGGGAATCGACTGATCGAGCTCCTTCGCCTGCTGGTCCATCTGGTGTCCGATAATCGCACCGGCGGCTCCTCCAACCACTGCGCCGATGATCGCGCCGCGTGCGGTGGATCCTGTTTGATTCCCAATCACTCCGCCGATTGCAGCGCCTGCTCCTGCGCCAATCACAGCTCCCCGCTCTTTCTGGTTCATGCTTGCGCAGCCTGATGTCACAAGCATTCCAGTCGCGAGAAGCGACGTGACGGTCGCTCTGATGTTCAAGTATCTCATATTCATCCTTCCGTTCTCTTGTCCTGTTCAGTTATGAATTCATCTTCCGACATTGGCTCGGATTTCTTTTCCTGCTCTGAAGCCTGAAGCTCCTGCTTCTCCTGTTGATATATGCCTTCATCCTCAGGTCGGAATTTCTTGTCGGTCACCGTTGCATCGTGCACTTGGTGATAGTGTGTTGCCTTTGGCATGTCGCCTCCATTTGAGTCTGCAGCCATGCTTACAAATACACGAATCATGCCGGATTCGGTGTTCATTTTTCGGTGGAAGCCCCTGAAAACGGGCCTAAATTCATCGCCATGACGACGACTACTTCGCTTCCTTCAAATGACACGATGTACCGCGCTCTGGCCGAGCGTGACGGATCGTTCGATGGCGTCTTCTTCGCAGCGATCCGCACAACTGGAATCTTTTGTCGCCCCACATGCTCGGCGAAGAAACCGAATCGCGAGAACGTGGAGTTCTATCCAAGTGTTCGGGACGCTCTTGTGGCTGGCTATCGCCCCTGTCTGCGCTGTCATCCAATGCAGCCGGATGGCGCTGCGCCTCAATGGATCTCCAGGCTGATCGAGCAGGTCGAACAGAATCCCTCGAAGAGATGGAAGGATTCAGATCTCCGCGCCGAGGATCTCGATCCCGCTCGCGTGCGCAGGTGGTTCCTGAAAACGCATGGTCTCACCTTTCAGGCCTACCAGCGCGCTCGTCGGCTCGGCCTCGCACTGGGCAGGATTCGCGAGGGGGAAAAGTGGGAAGGGGTGGGTTATACGCATGGATTCGAATCAGCGAGCGGTTTTCACGAGGCCTTTTCGCGGACGTTCGAGGTGAAGCCAAATCGTGCACAGGAGCTGGGTGCCGTGGTGACGACGAGAATTCTGACCCCAATGGGTCCGATGATCGCCGGTGCAACATCGGAGGGGATCTGCCTTCTGGAGTTTGCAGATCGGCGGATGCTCGAGACTCAGCTGGATCGCGTCAGGAAGTGGTTCGGGGCTGGGCCTGTCCCCGGCTCCAACCAGCACATCGAGAAGCTCAAGATGGAGTTAGATAATTATTTTACTGGCTCGCTTATAGAGTTTACCGTTCCGCTGCTAATCAAGGGCACGGATTTCCAGGTCGCTGCGTGGAAACAGCTGCTGAAGATTCCGTATGGCGAGACCATCAGCTACGAGCAGCAGGCTCGAGCAATGGGACGGCTGGGTGCGCAACGCGCCGTTGGAAAAGCCAACGGCGACAATCGCATTGCGATCGTTATTCCCTGCCATCGAGTTGTCCGTCAGAACGGCGATCTCTGCGGCTACGGTGGCGGCCTGTGGAGAAAGCAGTTTCTGCTCGATCTCGAGAGAGGCCGCCGCGAGCCTATGCTAGCGCTTTAAAGGATCCGCCTTCCATACCTGATACGAGTACGCGAAAAGGAAAATCACTATCGCCAGTGCTGCTGCGCTTAGAACCCAGATTGCAACTTCAGGCGCGATAAACGATGACGCCACCATCAGCACGCCAAGCAGCACGAAAAGCATTCCGCCGATCTTGTGCGTGCGCTCCCACGAGAGATCGCTCGTCAGCGTCCATGGAGTGCGAATTCCAACAAACCAGTTCGGGTGGGCTTTTGGAATCAGGAATCCCATTATCGCGATGAAGGCGCCGACAGACGGCATCACCACCCGGTCCATCCGAATCGGTGTTCCTGTTGCTGCCATGAGCACGACAACGTGCATAACCAGCATGAAGGCAAGAATCAGAATCACCAGCGCGTCGTACATGCCGGAGAATTTTTCGTAGTTCGCCTTTCGCGGATCTATGTGCGGAATGGCTCTCAGGATCATCCATATCAGAGCCATGAAGAGGGGCAGCATCCACGCTCCCCATAAGCGATTTGAGAATCCATTCGCTTCACCTGACGCACTCCAGTGCGTTGGCATTTTTTCCGGCAGCTGCGGATAGTAGAAGATCGATAGTGCTACTGCTGCGAGTATGAGCAAGACCGGAATCCATTTGCGCATTATGCGCCTCCTTTTGTCGATCCCCTCAGCGAAAGAAGTGCAAGCAGAATTGCGCCGCATGTAACACCAGCATCGGCAATGTTGAATGTATAGAACCGCGCATTCCCGATTCCAACATCGATGAAGTCGACCACACCGCGTGACGACATCAGCCGATCGGTCAGGTTGCCGAGTGCCCCTGCGGTAACCAGTCCAAGTGCAAGCGCAGAAATTCTGTCACTCTCGGCTGTGCGATGATACAACACGCCGAGTACGAGGAGAATCACGGTCGCAGTCACCGTAAATCCCACGCGGGAATATCCGCCAAGCGAGAGTCCCATTGCGGCATCCTTGTTATAGGCGAGCGTGAATCGAACGAGCTCGCCGATTACACGATGCGGAATGTGCTGCGGCAAGAGATGCGTTTCCGCCAGACGTTTGGTGGCGAAGTCCAGAGCATATACAAACACTAGCGTCGGCCAGAAGTATCGGGCTTTCATGGCGAGACAATAACGCCTGAAACACAAAAGGCCGCCAGCGTTTCTGACGGCCTTTTGCGATTAATCGCTCGAAACTATCAGTCGCGCGCTTCTGTGTCGCCTGTTCTCGTTTTCTTGATCAGGATCTCCTCATTTGATCCTGGCCGGCGAACTACTATCTCCTGATCCGCTGCGAGAGGAAGAGTCACTTCATTGTCTCCAATTCGAGGTGTTGGAATGGAGTCTCCTGAATTGACGACATCACCCTTTGTCGAATACAGCCGCGTGTCGTCGTAGATCTCGTCCTTGTAGTAGTCACCCGGTACGTCAACAGCAGTGGCGCCGTAATAGTTGCGAAGCGAAGTCTCATAGTCGCGAGTGATTGGACCTCGCTCGTATACGGGAACACCGGCAAGCCCCTGGGCGGGAAGACGCTCGATCAGAACATCATGACCGTCTTCCTTCAGTCGTGCGGTTCCGATCGGGATGAGAATGTGTCTGTCGTCATCGATGTCGAGAGCCTTGCGATCGACTTTCACTTCCATGTATCGCACTCGTCTTTCAACCGGATCCACGATCAGCTCTTCGACTTTCCCAACTTTTCGATCGTCGGGAGTGCGAACCTCCCAGCCGCGAATATCAGGATCACCTTCAGCGACCTGAAATCCCTTCAGCTCTTCGAGCCGGACTAGCCTCAAATCCTTGTCTTTTGCCATTGTCGACCTCCAGTTGTCTGCTATGGAGTTTTTCTGGCTGAGTCTGTGGAATCCGCAACTACTCCGCTTGGAGTTCCGGTTGTGTCACTTCCGGCCGAGCGGTTGGACCACAACCACCATCCGATAATCGCAGCCACAATGAGCAGGAGCAGAATCAGCAGCCATGGTGCTCCGCGTTTTTTCTCTTCAATCCTGATTTCTGCCACGCCCCCTCCAGTTCCCCGGTGTAAATACTCGGTTGCTGCTGCTGCAACGAACGTTCCCATCGGGGGGCGCGGGATTCCGCGCCCGGGGGCGACGACCTCAGTCGCCGAGGCTGATTCCCGTGAATCGGGCGGCCATCACTACGTCGTGGGAAAGATCGACGCGTTTTTCTTCCTTGATTACGTCCTCTATGGGAATCGTTACGAGATTTGGCGACTGCAGCGCAACCATCTCTCCCCATTTCTCATTCTGGATCGCAGTAATCGTAGCAGCACCAAATCGTGCAGCGAGGAGCCGGTCGTATCCCGTCGGCATTCCGCCACGCTGAAGATGCCCGAGCACAAGCAGACGGCATTCTTTGCCTGTTCCCTCCTGTATGTCACTGACAAGCTGTTCTGCAACCGATCCTGCGCGAATTGCTCGATGCTGCATCGTGTGCGTCGAATGACCTTCAGCTTCACTCTTTGAGTACGCGCCTTCGGCTGCAACTACAATCGAGAAATTCTGACCAGCTTTGTCACGAGCGAGAATTTTTGCGCAGACCTTCTCGATGTCGTACGGAATTTCGGGGATGAGAATTACATCAGCAGTTGCAGCAAGCCCTGCATGCAGTGCGATGAATCCTGCATTTCGTCCCATTACTTCCATCACGATCACTCTGTCGTGACTCTCTGCAGTCGTATGCAGCTTGTCGATTGCTTCAATTGCAGTGTTCACTGCAGTGTCAAAGCCGAACGTTGTGACAGTACCGCTGACGTCATTGTCGATTGTCTTCGGCACACCGACAATTTTCAAACCGCGTCGCACCAGCTGCAGTGCAATGCCGAGCGTTCCATCGCCTCCGATGGCAATTAGCGCATCGATCCCAAGCTTTCTGACATTCTCGATGAGCTCGTCACAGCAATCCTTTTCGACGACTGTTCCATCCTCGCCGCGCACGGGAAAGTGCAGCGGATTTCCTCTGTTTGTCGTGCGGAGGATTGTGCCGCCAAGATGGGCGATGCCGCTCACGGTAGAGCGGTTCATCGGCATGATATCAGGTGTTCCTAAAAGTCCCGCGAAGCCGTGGCGTATTCCGACGACTTCCCATCCGCGGTTCATCGCGGAGAGCACCGCGGTTCTGATCACCGCGTTCAGTCCGGGAGCGTCGCCGCCGCCGGTAAGCAAGCCGATCTTCATTGCTTGATTGCTTGAATGGCCAGGGACGGAATCGAACCGCCGACACGCGGATTTTCAGTCCGCTGCTCTACCAACTGAGCTACCTGGCCGCTTGAGGTCGCAATGTAATTCTGCGCCAGTAACGCTGGAACCCCTTGGTATGCCTCGGTATGAGTCGTGCGATTGCACCGCGCTACTCTTTACCTTTATTACGGAGTATCGATGAGCAAGCTGTTGCGTGGGGTTGCCGCTGGTTACGGAGCCCGAAAGCTGACCGGTGGCTGCGGCTGCATGGGTATCATTGTCTTCATCATTCTGTGGTACATCCTCGGGCATTTCGGAATCTTCAAGTAAACCACATCCTCTAATACAAACTGAATGGATTGGATCACCGACCCTCAGGCCTGGATTGCGTTCGCCACTCTCACTGCACTCGAGATAGTACTTGGCGTCGACAACGTCGTATTCATTTCCATTCTTGCCGGTAAGCTTCCTGTCGAACAGCGCGAAAAAGCCCGACGTCTTGGACTCGGGCTCGCAATGTTCGTTCGAATTCTGCTCCTGCTCTCGATTGCGTGGGTGATCAAGCTCACCTCACCGCTCTTCAGCATCCTCGAACAGGAAATCTCCGGCCGCGATCTGATCCTGCTGCTCGGCGGATTGTTTCTTCTGGCAAAGAGCACTCACGAAATGCACGGACAGCTCGAAGGTGAGGAAGGTCATTCTTCAGGGCGGGTTGCATCATCGTTTACGTCGGTGATCATTCAGATCCTGCTGCTCGACATAATCTTCTCGCTCGACTCAGTTATCACGGCAGTCGGAATGGCCGACGACATCGGCGTGATGATCTCAGCCGTGATTGTCGCTGTCGGATTCATGCTGTTGTTCGCGGGAACTGTCAGTCGTTTTGTGGACAAGCATCCTACAATCAAGATGCTCGCTCTTTCATTCCTGATTTTGATTGGAGTGAGCCTCGTTGCGGAATCTCTCGATTTCCATATCCCGAAGGGCTACATCTATTTTGCGATGGCGTTCTCGCTCTTCGTCGAGGTGCTGAACCTCAAGCTGAGGAAATCACGCCAGAAGCCCATTCACCTTCATTCTGCGTATACCGATTCACCCGCGACCGGCGACGGATGACTGGCGACCAGTTTCTACAGTGATGATGGACTTTATCCCGCCGCGGAGATTGAAGTCGCCAACGACTTTCATCCACTTTGGTTTCGCCGCGGCGGCGAGATCATCAGAAATTCTGTTGACCGCACGCTCGTAAAAAATCCCGTCGTTCCGGAAGCTCCACAGATACAGCTTGAGGCTTTTTAGCTCCACACAAAGCTCGCCGGGGTTGTATGTGATGCGGATGATTCCGAAATCCGGCGCGCCGCCCTTCAACAGCGCGAGCTCTTCAGCATCACTCTCGATTCCGCCAAGCGGGCAGAGTGAAGTGAACTCGTGACAGTCCATGTGGATTTCGTAATCGCGATCCGGATATGGATTCGCGAATGTTTCGAGGAGCTCAGGCTTTGGCATCGGGAGAGAATCTAACTCTCTCGCGTCTCTGCTACCTCTTGCGCTCTGCTAACTCTGCGTGGCGACGCCTGTCAGGCGTCGCCCTCTGCTAACTCTTGTCTCGCAGCTTGCGGGACATCTCCTCGAGAACCCGCAGCTCTTCGCTTGTCAGACTCTCGATTCCATGCTTCGAGATCTTGTCCAGAACCATATTGAGCCGTTCGTCAGACTGCCCGTTCGAAGCATTGTCAGTCCGTCGAACGATTGCCTGTCGAGCCGGCTTTGCCACGATTGCATTGCTCTTGGCAACGACCTCGTCGATTCCTTCTGCTCTTTCGCCACGGTCGCGATTTCGCGGACGCACTCGCGGAACTGCGCGGAAACCATCTTCGGGCTCGTCAGGAGTTGGTGACACCCAGCGTCTGAAGTTGTCGAGCCCGCCGAAAGCAGATACACGGAGGTACACCCATCCAAATGCGAGTCCGCCGATGTGTGCAAACCATGCGATGCCATTGCCGCCGCGAATCGACGAGACTCCCATCGCGAGATTGATCAGCGCAAGCCACACAACCAGCCAGCGCGTTTTCATCGGAATCACGCCGAAGAGATAGACCTCATCGTCAGGCCAGCGAAGCGCATAGGCGAGAAGCACTCCCATGATCGCTGCCGAAGCACCGACAAGTCCCGCGTTTCCATCGAGCAGCATATGGGCGATTCCACCGCCGATGCCACACCAGAGATAGAAATAGAGAAATGCGCGAGGGCCCCAGACCTGTTCGATTCGCGGACCGAACATCCACAGCGACAGCATGTTGAACGCGAGATGCCAGAGCCCGCCGTGTACGAACATGTACGTCGCAATAGTCCACCACGTACCAGGGAACCGGGCGGGATCGAGACCGAGTGCGCCAAAGACATTATCGGCGCCGAGTAGTGTGACCTGGAGGAAGTACACACCGACGTTCGCCGCGATCAGCCATTGAACGGCTGGCGTTACCTTGGGTTGCGAAGGCGATTCGTACGATGTGTCCGGCATTATCGAATCCTGCGTGCTTCCAGTGTCTTCTGCTAACTCTTGTCTGTTACCCCGGATTTCGCAATACGCTCACAGAGTTCCGGAAAAGAAATTCCTGCTGCGGCTGCTCCCTGTGGGATGAGACTCAGCTCCGTCATTCCCGGAAGGGTATTGGCTTCGAGACAATAAAACTGTCCGTCACCTTTCCCATCATCGGACTCTTGTAGCCGAAAATCAATACGCGCATAACCCCTGAGCTTCAGTGCCTTGAATGCAGCGACTGCCTGCTGCTGCGCCGTTGCAGTTTCGCTCGCCGAGATTTTTGCGGGAAATTCTTCCGACGCCATCCCGGCGGTGTACTTGCACTCGTAGTCGTAGATCTCGTGCAGCGGCTTGATCTCTCCAACAGGGAGTGCCTCGTCCTCGAGAATCCCTACCGTCAGCTCGCGACCCGGAATGAATTTCTCGATCATCACTTCGTCATCATAGCGCCACGCTTCGTCGATCGCGGCCTCGAGCTGATCGGGTTTCTTCACCACAGTCAGTCCGACAGTCGAGCCCTGCTTCGATGGTTTCACTACGACTGGAAAGCCCAATCGGTTTTGCACTTCCTCGAGCGACGCAGGTGCCATCATCCAGTCAGCAGTCTGAACCCCCGCAGCACGAAACAGTTTTTTCGAGAGATCCTTATCCATCGCCAGTGCACTCGAAAGATGTCCACTGCCGGTATAGCGCACATGAGCCATATCGAGCAGGGCCTGCAGTGTGCCGTCTTCGCCCATTCCGCCGTGAAGAGCCAGGAACACAACGTCGGCATTCGCAACTTCGGGCAGTGCCTGAAGTCCTGGAAGAAAAGCTCCGCCTGTGGTCTGAGCGAGCGCTTCGAGCGATGGCGGCTCGGTTCCAACAGCGCTCGTAGCGAGACGCTGCTGCTCTTCCATGCTTATCGCTCCCCTCGACGGATCGAACGCAGTCACTTCATGTCCGCGTGATCTCAAGGCCAGCACGATACGGATTCCCGAGGCGAGCGACACATTCCGCTCAGCCGACTCTCCGCCCATCAATACCGTGATCTTCAAAGCGTCTTCCCTACCGGCTCATCATGTAATGCAGCATGTCTGAACGAGTGACTATTCCTTCGATGTTTCCGTCACGGCGCACAAGTACTGCCGGGCTCGATTTCGAAAGAAGCTTGACGACACTTTCGATCGGCTGATCAGCCGCGATCATCGGGAACGGCGAATCCATCACTTCACTCACTGTCGCATCGAGAAGCTTGGGATTCTCGAGACTTTTCTGCGACAATGACGAATCGATGACCGATCCAACGCAGTTATCGCCCTCCATTACCGGAAGCTGAGAGATGTCGTGAAGACTCATAAGTCCGAGGGCCTGCCGAACTGGTGCACCTGGCGTAGTGCTGACAACCGACGGCGTTTCGGTGTGCTTGAGACCGAGCACCTGCATCAGCGTGACCTTGCCGGTGTCGAGCATCTGGTTTTCGCGCATCCATTCGTCGTTGTAGACCTTCGACAAATAACGCTCACCCGTATCGCAAAGAATGGTTACGACAAATGCATCAGGATCATTGATCTCACGCGCAACTCTCAGCGCAACGTGCGCAATCAAGCCTGATGAGCCTCCGACAAACAATCCTTCCTCACGCGTGAGCCGCCGCGCCATTGCAAAGGAGTCTTTGTCGCTCACTGTCTCGAAGTCGTCGATCACACTCATGTCGAGCGTGCCGGGAATTTTGTCCTGACCGATTCCTTCGATCTTGTACGGAACGCCCTGCCCGATCTCTTTTCCGTCAGTCTCCCAGTAGCTCGCCAGAATGGACCCGACTGGATCGCCGGCGATGATGCGGATCTCTGGATTCTTTTCCTTGAGATAACGGCCGACTCCGGTGATGGTGCCGCCGGTTCCTGCAGCCGCAACGAAGTGCGTGATGCGCCCTTCTGTTTGATCCCAGAGCTCCGGCCCAGTCAGGTCATAATGCGCCTGTGGATTAGCATCGTTGTAGAACTGATCTGCGAGAATTGCATTTGGAGTTTCTTTCGCAATTCTCTTTGCCATCATCACGTAGCTGTCGGGATGGTCGGGCGGCACTGCTGTTGGAGTGACGATTACTTCAGCACCGAATGCCTTGAGTAATCGCACTTTTTCCTGCGACATCTTGTCCGGCATCGTGAAGATGCATTTGTAGCCGCGAATTGCCGCTGCAATCGCGAGAGCAGTTCCCGTATTTCCGCTCGTGCCTTCGACGATCGTACCACCCGGCTTGAGCTTTCCCTCGCGGACAGCCTTGTCGATTATCGGCATCGCAATCCGGTCCTTCACTGATCCACCCGGATTGAAGTACTCGGCTTTCGCGTAGACAGGCGTTCGAATTCCGCGTGTCACCGAATTCAACCGGATGAGTGGAGTCCATCCGATTGTCTCCAGAACATTCTCGTACGGATGCTGATTCCGCGTCGCGGGCATCAGCGGCTCGGCGTGGAGGACTGCGCTCCTGTGTCGGCTTTCTTCAGAACCGTATCTCCAGGAAGTGGTGGTGCTTCCGGATGTCTGAAGTAGACCGGGAAGAGAATGGAAACAGGAACTGCCTGCCCGCGCGTTTTGGCTGGAATGAATCGCAGGTCTCCGGATCCTCTTACAGCGGCTGAATCCAGCGGAGGAAATCCGGAGCTTTCAGCGACATGTGTCGATTCAGGAACGATCGAGCCTTCCTTGTCGATGTAGACGCGAAGCGTCACGTTGGCCTGAACTTTCTTTGCGTAGAGCGAAGGAGGGTATTTGAAAGGCAGATCCTTATTCAGCATTACTGGAAGCACATCAGGCCTTGGTCCCACTCCCGAGAAAGAATCACCATCCTGTCCAGTTTTCTGACATGCAGCGAGTGCCAGTATGAGCATCGCTGTTGAAACCAATCCGCCTTTCATAGACATCACGATAATCTACCCCTGCCTTGCTCGGCTCACGAGCCGATCGAGAAGCGTCAATGCTTCGAGTGGAGTCACTTTCTCAGTATCGATTTTCTTGAGCTCTTCGACAACCGGATGATTGACCGCACCAAACAGCGTCAGCTGATCGACTGGTCCCGGCTTACTCGATTGTCCACGCTTCCCCTGCGGACCGTCGAGTGCGGTTACGATCTGCTCACCCTCGAAGAGCGCAAGCAATTTTCTCGCCCTGTCCAGTACTGCCGGCGGTAATCCTGCAAGTCGCCCGACTTCGATTCCATATGACCGGTTCGCTCCACCGGGAACGAGCCTGTGGAGAAAGAGAACCTCATCGCCTGACTCTTTCACTTCGACGCTATAGTTGCAAGCTGATACTAATTCATCAGGCAGTTGAGTAAGCTCGTGGTAGTGTGTCGCGAAGACTGTCTTGCACTTAACTCTGTCGTGCAGGTATTCACTGACTGACCACGCGATCGAGACACCATCATAGGTCGAAGTACCGCGACCGATTTCGTCGAGCAGCACCAGGCTCTTTTCGGTAGCGGTGTGGAGAATCGCACTCGTCTCCGACATCTCCACCATGAATGTGGACTGACCGCGGACAAGGTTGTCGCTGGCGCCTACCCTCGTGAACAGTCGGTCGACAACTCCGATTTCCGCTCGGGCCGCAGGAACGAAGCTTCCGATCTGCGCCATCAGGACGATCAGGCCGGTCTGACGCAGAACCGTCGACTTGCCGGACATATTCGGCCCGGTGAGAATGATCATCCTCGCGCTCTGCGGAAGATTCATGTCGTTCGGTATGAATTTCTCGCGAGGCATCATTCTCTCGACCACTGGATGTCTTCCGGCCGCGATGCTGAGATCGAACCCTTCCGTGATCGACGGACGAACGTAACCTTCGCGTTCTGCTACCTCTGCCAGTGATGACAGCACATCCAGCTCACCAGTGATCTGTGCAGCGCACTGAAGTCTCCTTATGTGCGCTCCAATTCGTCGTCGCAGATCTTCGAAGAGCTCTCGCTCACGCTGTTCTATTCGTTCAGCAGCCGTGAGAACTTTCTCTTCGTGCTCCTTGAGCGCGGGTGTTACGTAACGCTCTGCACCAGTCAGTGTCTGTCGGCGCTGATAATCGGCAGGAACGAGATGCGAATTGGTGTTCGTTACTTCGATGAAATACCCGAACACCCTGTTGTATCCCACTTTCAGTGAATTGATGCCTGTTCGCGCTCGCTCGTCCATCTGAATCTTCGCGATCGCATCCTTGCCTCCATCACGAAGCGAACGCCATTCATCGAGCGACGAATCGACGCCAGTCCTGATACAGATCTCGTCGCCCATTGTGATTGGCGGCCGGTCAACGATCGTATCGATGATTTCCGAGGCGATGTCGGCGCATCCGTCCCAGCGTGACATCAGCGCTGCGAGAGGATTTTCATTCGAGCCAGCTGTTATCTTATCGAGCGCTTCGTACAGCTGTGGCAGACGCCCCGCTGAATCGCCTAGTGCGCGAAGGTCTCTTGGTGTTCCTCTTCCTGCAGCTGCCTTGCTGCCAAGTCGTTCGATGTCACGCACGCCATCCAGTGCTGAGCGTACGGCCTCTCGCCCTATCGGGTCTTTCGCGAAGAGATGAACCGCATTCAGTCTCGCATCGATCGCAGCTTTGTCTGTCAAAGGCGTGAGTATCCACTGCCGAAGAAGACGCGATCCCATCGGAGTCAGGGTTCTGTCGAGAACCGACAGAAGCGTTCCTCCTGTTTCCCCGCCGCGAAGAGATTCTACCAGCTCGAGATTCCGCCTCGTCATTTCATCCAGCGGCATCGTTCCACCGGGCCGCTCGACCACAGGTCGAGAAAGATGCGGCACACCGCCTGGCTGCAGCTCTCTCATGTAGCGCATCAATGCGCCAGCGGCAGCAATAGCTGGTGTGTCTGCTTCTCCAATGCCAAGGCCTTCTATCGATGCGACTCCGAAATGCCGGGCGATTTCAGTCGATGCGAGCGCAGGATCGAATTCCCACTGGTCGCGCTCAGTGACAAGCGCGTTTTCGTCTCCGGGGGTTCTCGTAACAGCTGCGTTTGTATTTCTGGCAACGAGGATCTCGCGCGGCGCAAGTCGCGACATTGCAGCATCGACATCTTGCAGCAGTGTTACGATCAACCGGAATTCACCTGTCGAAAGATCCGCGGCAGCGATACCGGTCCGTTCGCCGTCAGAGAAGACAGCGCACAGGAAATTGTTTCTTGCACTGTCGAGCAGATCGTCTGCGAATGCAGCGCCGGGAGTGATTGTTTCGATTACTTCGCGACGAACAATTCCCTTTGCCTGCCTGGGATCTTCTGTCTGCTCGCAGATCGCTACACGATATCCCTGCTGCACCAGGCGGCGCAGATATTCACTCGCTGCTTTGACAGGAACTCCTGCGAGTGGAACCTCTGATGCTCCACCATTGTTTCGCGAAGTGAGCGTCAGGCCAAGCGCGCGGGAGGCCGTCTCGGCGTCTTCGTAAAACATCTCATAGAAATCGCCCATACGGAAAAACAGGATCGCGTTTTGATGGCGGTCCTTGATCTCCCGGTACTGCTGCATCAACGGAGTTGATGTCGGACGACTCACTGAATTTCGGCCTGTACCACAAACCCTGTTATCTGTTTTGCTTTCAGCGATCGCTGCACCGCGTTTGCCTGCGACTGCGTGTCATACTTTCCGATGCGCACACGGAATGGTGCACTCGTTCCATCGACTCGCGCTTCGTATCCGCTCTTCTTGAGCTTGGTCACCATCGCGTCAGCCTGCGACTTCACGTTGTAAGCTGCAACCTGAACTGACCATACCTTCTCACCGGTTGTCGCCGGTACAGTTTTGGGGAGCTTGGGCGTTGTAACCACAGCCTTTGGAGTCACGACTGGACTATCTACCGCAGGGGCCGGAGGAGGAGCAGCAACTTTTGCTGTCGTGTCTGGTGCTGGTGCTGATGTCGGTACTGGCGCCGGCGGTGGTGCAGTTTGCGGCGCCGGTAAAGTTGTAGCCGGAGCGGGTGATACTGGAGCAGGCGCAGGAGCTTGCGGCGTCAGTGAAACGCCGGCGCAACGCTGATTCAGGTAATTGATCTGATTTCGAAGCTCCGTATCAGTTTCAGGTGTCCGCGTGAGCGCATCAGCGATTGTGATACATCCATTCTGGATGTCGTTCTTGTCGAACATCGCTCTCGCCATCCAGTAACCTGCGCGTGCACGAGCCGGGCTGTCCGGATGCTCGCTCGCAATTCGCGTAAGATGACGTAGCGCTCCGTCGTAGTTGCCGCGTGCAATTTCCAGCTGAGCGAGTCTTATCAATGCATCTTCGACTCGCGGCGAGCTCGGAAAATCGACAACGATTCGACGGTAATCCATTTCTGCATCCGCCGCAGTCGCCGCCAGAACAGCGCGCCAGTAAACGCCCTCGGCATAATCGTTCGACCCCGGCTGAGCGATCGCGATCATTGAATCGACAAGAGCTCTGCCGGCTTGCGCATTACCGTCGTTGACCAGCATCTGCGCTCGACGATACGTCGGATTTGCCGGCACCGTTCCCTGAGCGTCCGCTGTGACTGCTGATGCGATTGCCAGAATGACTGCCACCACAACTGCTTTGCACTTCATGCTCTACCCCGCTTGTTATGCTGCAACACTTCTTTCTTCGTCTACGCACATCGAGAGTACCAGCGTAGACACTATCTGCTCCTCAGACGAGAGTCGCGTTTCCTTGAGAGCCTTGTCCGCTTCCAGAAGCGCATCCTGAGCGCGATCCAGCGCCGCTGTGTTCCACCGATCTACGGACGAAGCCCATGCAGATGCGGCAGATCCCCACGGCCTTCCCGTGAATACAGATCCGGATTGCTTCAGCAACCCGAAGTATTCTCCCTGCAATCGGCTCTGCGATAATCCTTCACGCAATCTCGCTTTACCCCACGCCATTGCAATGGTCTGAGCTGTAAGAGCCATGACCATCTGGACAGCAGATGTTTTCGGCTGACTCAGTATGAGTGGAACCAGCTCGAGTGCTTTTGTCACGTTGCGCCTGGCTACTTCGTCGAGAAAATCAGCCATTGTTTCACCGCGCCTGACGCCAACGACTGCGGTAACGTCCTTCTCTTCGATTTCACGTCCGTTAGTAAAGCTCGCAAGCTTGTCGAGCTCGGACACAAGCTGATTGAGATCAGTGCCTGCTGCCGTCTGAAGAAGATCCGCTGCTTCAGCCGAGATCCTTGCACCGAAATGCGTCGACGCGTAGTGAACGATCCATTTTGGGATTCGTTCTGCCGTAAGAAACTCGAACTCGAGCGGTGTGGCACTTCGCACAAGATCCTTGTCGGTTTTTCCTCCGGAGCTCTCGACAAGAATGACAAGGACATCAGGCGAAGGCTTTCCCAGATATCGATCGAGAATTTTTCTCGCGTCTTTCTTCAGCGCGCTTGCATCCTTGATCACGAGAATTCTGCGATCCGCCAGCATTGGAAGCGCAGACAAGGCCGCATCGAGCGAGCGTGGATCGAGATCCTGAGCACGTACAACTTCCATGTTGAAGTCGCGCATCGCTGGCTCGATCGCAGCTTCTACCAGCTGCTTGACTGCATCGTCTTTCTGGAAGTCATCTTCGCCACAAACGTAGTATGCGCCATCGAAGGTTCCCCTTTTGATAGCGTCACGAAGAGTCTTGAGGGCCTGGGTGGCGGACACGCTGCCAAATATAAAGGTCCGCCTGAGATCGACGGACTCGTTACCGCGCTGACGTCAGCTCGATCGAAGCAAAGTGAACCGGCGTCTGCTCAGCAAAGAGTGCAGCGGTCCACAGGGGAAGTCCCGCCGGAACAGCAGCGATCATCTCTGGTGCAGGACCAGAAGGCTGCACATCCATGCTTCTCGCCAGGGCGACAACGGGGGGAAGCACTATGTCCTGAGGGGTATCGACTTGCCGAAGGGAAAGACCGATGTAGGTGAGCATCAGCAGGCTGCTGACAGTGACTGCTGCGCCAAGGCGGCGCGAGCGACCGCTGCTGATTGCCGCAGCATCCGTCATCTTTGCTTCACGAAGCTTTCTCTCGAGCTTCCGTGAAAAATCCGACGATGGCTCGATGCGGGGGAGACTGCGGAAAAGCATCAATGATCGTCGGATTGTCGCGTCGTGTCTGGCGCACTCAGGACACTCAGTGAGATGCATTTGCATGCGCACAAGCTCGACACCCGGGAGGGTGTCATCGACATACAACAAATGCTGGTCGCGGAATTCCCGACAGTCCATTTCCAATGTTTTGAGGGTTCGAAGTACCAGTACCCGACAGGCGGGCACTGGTTCCCGAACCCCCTAAGCTGTCACCTATTCCATGTAGGGCGCAACGATTTCCGCGAACGAGTTGCGTGCCCTGTTCAATCTCGACTTCACCGTGCCGAGATTGCAGTCGGTAATCTCTGCAATCTCTTCGTATGACTTCCCCTCGAGCTCCCGGAGAATGAAGACGTTTCTATGGTGCTCCGGCAGCTTTGCCACCGACTCCTCGACAATCTCCCGGAGGAACCGCTTCCGGTACATGTCATCCGGTCGCGAAGTGCTGTCCTCGAACTGGAGCGGACGGTCATCATCCTGCCAGTTTTTCTGCACTGTCTGGAAAAGCACGAGCGGGTTACGCGAGCGGTTTCTCAGCTCGTTCTTCGCCAGATTTGACGCGATTGTGTACGCCCACGTCGAGAATTTCTTCGACCGGTCGAACCTGTGAAGGTGACGGTAAACCCGGACGAACACTTCCTGCACCAGATCCTCCGCCTTCTCCCTGTCTCCAATCGTTCTATATATGAAGTTCAGGAGACGAGTCTGATACCTGTCGACAAGCTCCGCGAAAGCTCTTTCTTCTCCACCCAGGAACGCCGATACCACGCCTGAATCATCCATGGCGCGAAGCTGCTCCCGAACGGTCGCTCCCTGCGGCTGAGCCTGGACTGCCTGCCTACGAGCGAGTATTGCCATTGCTGCTACCCCCAAAGAATGAGAATCCGACAAAGAAAGACCGATGTTCTGCCTCCTTTTTTGAATTCCTTTGCACCCTACACAATGCAGGCGTCATGCCCACTGTGGAACAATCCGTAAACCTTTATCGTATAATGACTTAGACGTTTCTAGCTGTCACAGATGTCCAGTTGTGAACCATCTGGTGTCCCCCTGTGGGGACACACTTCATATACGATAGAAGTTCTACGATTGTTGGATGCTTTTTGGTTTCCGGGGGTTTACGCCCGCATGAACCGGGAAGCGAAGAAAAGGCCTACCATACTCTTCCCGTCCACCAGCTCTCCCGACTGAATCATCTCCATCGCCCTGGAGATTGGCACTCGAACGAGATCCAGAATCTCGTCTGATTCCAGCTCGGACTGGCCCTCGGTCAGGCCCACTGCCGCAAAGAGGTGAATCCGCTCGTCGGTAAATCCTGGCGTCGTGTAGAAAGTCGTGAGTGGAATTAGCTCGCCTGCTGAATATCCCGTCTCCTCGCGGAGCTCGCGGGCTGCGCATTCCTGTGGGGTCTCTCCCTGGTCAAGGCGGCCCGCGGGAATCTCATGAACGAATCCATCCGCGGCATATCTGTACTGCCTGATTAAAATGACTCGCGGATCCAGACTTTGTGGATCGTCGAGAAATGGAACAACGGCACTCGCACCCGGATGCCGTACCATCTCTAGCTCCCCGCTCGTTCCATTCGGGAAACGAACTTCATCGACATCGACCGAGATTATTCGGCCGCTATAGACTCTCCGCGATGATATCTGACCGGCAGTTTCTTTCTCCGTCACTCGTTGGTTGCTTCTCGAACTGAAAGCGGACCGATAGAGAGTTTCTCGACACTCTCACGGATCAAATCCGGATTTCCCACAACCGTGATCTGCAGCTCTTCGGGCTTTACATGCTTTTTGGCGGCTGCAAGAACATCCTGCGTCGTAACCGACGCGATCTTCTGCCGGTAGGTGTCGAAATAATTCTCAGGAAGCCCGAATGTCACCATGTTCACAAGAGCGCCCGCTATTGCTGACGTGGTTTCGTAGCGGATGGGAAACACACCCTCGAGATAGCTGGTTGCGAGAGTCAGCTCATCGTCTCCGATTTCTTTCTCCCTCATTCCGTCGATCTCTTTCAGTGTCTCACTGATTGCTGCTGCAGTTACTTCACTTTGAACTGCAGTGGAGATGACGAACGGACCTGATTGTCTTCTCCAGTCATAATACGATGACGCCCCATACGTGTACCCGTGCGTTTCCCGAAGATTGAGATTGATCCGCGAAGAAAAAAGCCCGCCGAGTACGGCGTTCATTA
>JBKPNP010000131.1:0-8231 GCA_046732775.1 Acidobacteriota bacterium | reverse complement strand
CTTTTTGAAACAGGATTTGCTTCGCTGTTTGCGCCGCAATACGACCAAGCTCTTCCATCGGCAACGGCAGCAGCAACGCGTCACCCAACTCGACTTCTTCCCCCGCAAGCTCGCGGGCTTCGTCGATCGACAGCTCAGTCGCGGCATTCGCGACTTCGTCGACGACGACTTTCGTTGCTGAAAGCTCAATGCCGGTCTCAGCGTTCCAGTCAACCTGAATGTCTTCACCGGAGCGAAACTGTTTCTTGGCAGCAGCGCGAACTGCTTCCTTCATGGCCTCGATCACGAGATCGCGTTCGATACCCTGCTCCTGGCAAAGCGCTTCAATGTTTTGTGCGATGGATGAACTCATGGAACCTCTGGTCTCCGGTTGGCTCGACGCTTACCCGGTGGCGCGTCGCTTGAGCCTATTCAGTTGTTATTCAGTTGTAGTTACGAGACCTCAATTGAGATCTCAAATTTTAAAATCGTGTGCGCCTTGTGCCCGTTTGAATTCCTGGTCGACATCGAGTTCCAGGTTTGCTTTGACAATGGTGTCGAAAGGAATTTGCACGCGCCCGTTGGTGCGATCGTCAAACAGGACGTGGTCGCCCTCAATTCCTACCACCTGCCCGCGGAAATTACGTTGACCGTTAATAGGCTTGCGCGTTTTCAATTTCGCGAGGCTGCCGGCAAAACGCTCGTAATCCTGCGGCTTGTAAAGGCCTCGTTCGATGCCCGGCGAAGAAACCTCCAGCGTATATGAAGCGTGGATGAAATCTTCGACATCGAGAACAGTGCCGACGTGAAGACTCACCTCGGAACAATCCTGATGAGTGACGCCGTCTGGCTTGTCAATGAAAATGCGAACTAGCGGTTTATTCTCGGGCCCGGCTACTTCGGCGTGGACAAGTTCTAATCCGTGGTCGATTGCGACGCGCTCGGCGATTGCCCGGACGCGGTCTTCAATCGAACTGGACGCCATTTCAAGAACCCTCCGGAAAAGTACTCGCGCAAAAGAAAAAGTGGGCGCGAACCCACCGGATAAAACTCCGCGCTTCGAGCAAGCCGTGAATTATACGGAAAGGGCTGGGTAGAAGCAAACGGGCGAAAGTCGCTGTCAGAAGCGGGTTTCAGAGGGTGCCGTTTGGCGTAGGATGACCAGTTTTACGCTGAAAGCGTTGGCGAATTCCAGCCCAGGGTTGGCCTTGGCAACCCTGGGAAGAGATACTTATTTTGCAATTAGCAACTCTGAAGGAGTTGCTCAGGCGATCGCAACCCTGTCAGGGTTGCCTCCCGTTAACACTGGCGACGAACCCAGGGTTTCCGAGCAAACCCTGGGCTGCAACTAGCCAACGCCTTCGGCGTTAGAAAAGGTAACCAACAACCTAGCCGAGTCTCGCTTTAACAACCTCGCTGACCGTCCGGCCGTCAGCATTCTTGCCGCTCAGCGCAGCCTGCACAGACTTCATCACCTTTCCCATGTCCTTCATCGAGGTTGCGCCTGTCTCTGTAATTGCCGCTGCCACTGCTGCTTCGATCTCGTCGCGCGAGGCCGCCTGCGGCAGGTAAGTTTCGATCACTTCGATCTCCGACGTCTCCTTCGCCGCCAGGTCGGGCCGTCCACCCTTTTCATACTGCTCGACCGAATCACGTCGCTGCTTCACCAGCGTCCGCAGCAGTTTCGACATCTCCTCGTCGTCCAGCTCACCGCCTTTTTCAATCTCGCGATTCATGAAGGCGGCCTTCACCATCCGCAAGGTGGACGTACGTTGGGCGTCCTGCGCCTTCATCGACGCCGTCAGATCAGAAATGATTTGTTGTTTCAAACTCATGTAGGGGAATTCCTCCGCGCACAATATAGCCCAGCGTTCTTCCGATTACGGAATCAGCTCGGGAATTTGCAGTCTGGGCAGCGCGTTTGTTGACCGGAAAAGCTTCAACAACTCCGAAGCGATGAGGCGATGTCCCATGTGATTTGGATGAATGCGCTCGCCAAACCACCCTTCGTTTGAAGGATACGCATCTTCAGTTAGTTCGCGAACTTCTAAAAACGGAACGTTGCGCAGCCGCATTGTTGTGCCGAGCGCTGCGCGATACTGCCGCATCGTGCCGGCCTCCGGCGCCTCCGGCGAATAATCGCGGTAGGGAGCCCCGAGCACAATCACTTTCGCGCCATGTTCACGCGCCAAACTCTCGATAGCAACCATGTTGTCCAGGTATTCCTGTTCGGAAACTCGCGGTGCTGGTCGAGGGCCTTGTGAGGTCGCTGGCGCTTTATGTCTGGTGCGTAACCAACGTGTGAGGTGAGCGAATGCCTGACTGTGATCGACTAACCAGCGCGTGCCCACCGTGGGCCAGCTCGTTTGTATTGCTTCGCGATCCGGCACATCGCTAAAGCTGGCGTCGTTCCAGCCAAAACTTACGATAAGGAGATCGGGTTGCAAGCTATCGAGGTCATGGCGCAACCAGGCCAGGCCTTGATGGCTGGTGTAACCGGGCACTGCCATTGTCACCACGTCCAGCGATTGATTAGGGTTCGCTGCGCGCAGCTGTTTCTCCAGCAGCATGGGGAAGGGCAACCACTCGCGATCGTATTCAGTCGGCTTGTCGGGCCAGACGACCGGGACGCGAAAGCCAAAAGTAACCGAGTCACCAAGACAGACGATGCGAACCGCGCCAGGTTGTTTTCGATCAACGTAGCCGCCCGATCGTTCGCTGCGAAGATGATCCGCGTTGGTGGAAACGACGGTGAAGTCCCAAACCACGCGATCGAGGTTGGGCTTGAGTCGCCACAAAAGCAGCGGATCGCCTTCGAAGATGGCCGACTGTTTTGCGTCAGCAACCTGTGCCTTCTGCTGTGAAGTGACAACGAAGAGATCGAGGCTGGAGACGTGAGACAGCGTTAACCGCACAACGCCTTCGACGGCCAGCAACAACAGAAGAAAAAAGAGATAGATGATCGTGGCGTACGCCAGGCGACGCCGAACAGGAACGCGTCGTTTCGGAGGTGGGCTGATTATAGCGTCCATGGAAGCGCTGCTTTTTCGCGTTTCAGTCATTGTCTTAGGCTGTCCACAGAAACATAAACCGGTGCCAGGTCATTATATTTAAAGGGTTCTCTGCTCGCTGGCGACGCAGCGCCGCTTTTTCCCGGAAAAATTCTTGGCGGCGCTGCGAAACTCATTTATTATGGCCGCGAAACTCGTCTCGCAATCGCACTTCGCCTCCTCTAAACGATCCAAACGCGCGGAGTCTAGTAAGCATTGAATATGCCTGAATCCAATGCCAAACCCTTCTCGGGTATTTTCGTCAGCTATCGCCGCGACGACAGCTCGGGCCATGCCGGCCGTTTGTTCGACAGGCTGGTCACTCATTTTGGTAAAGATCGAATTTTCATGGATATCGATACCATTGAGCCTGGCGAAGATTTCATAACTGTCATCGAGAACGCCGTCGGGTCATGTGACATCCTGATCGCGATCATCGGTCGTAGCTGGCTCGCCAGTGGATCCGGACAAACCGGACGCCTGGATAATCCGCATGATTTCGTCCGCCTGGAAATTGGCACTGCGCTCCGCCGAGACATCCGCGTGATACCCGTGTTGGTCCAGAGAGCAAGCATGCCAAAACCGCAGGATCTGCCGGAAGAGCTGGTAAATTTTTCCAGGCGCAACGCGGTTGAGCTGACAGATCTTCGCTGGCAAAGCGACGTTGACCAACTGATCATTGTGATGGAGCGAGTGCTGGCGAAGCGGGCCGCCGAGGCACAAGCTGCGGAGGCCAGACAGGTAGAAGCTGAACGCCGGCGGCGCGAACAGGAAGAAGCGAAGCTTGCTGAAGCGCGGCAAGTGAAACTTGCGGCAGAAGCAAAGCAACGAGCGGAGCAGGAAGCCGAGCAACGAGCGAAGCAGGAAGCCGAGGACCGAGCTGAGAACGCCAGGCGCCGAGCCGAGGAAGAGCGGCTAGCCAAAGAAGCCGAAGAGCAACGCCGACTCGAGCAACTTGCTGAGGCGGCGGCAGCCAGTCGAGCGCTCGAACAAAAAAGACAAGACGAAGAGCGCCATGCCCTCGAAGCGAAGGCGCGCGTCGAAGCAGAAGAGGGTGCGGCTGAGGCGCGCAGGCTTGCTAAACAAAAGTTTGACGGCGAGGAACGAGAGCGCCAGCAAATGGAAGCGGCGAGAGTCGCCGCGGTCGAAAAGAAACGCCGTGAGCTCGTAGAAGTTGAGCGACTTCGCGCCGCCGCAGAAAATGCGCAGGCGAAGCAAACGCAAAACGCTCCAACGGTAGTTCCAAGTCCGAGCACAGGTCAGGTTCAAGCGGCCAGCAGCCTCTTTGGTTCCATCAGCTCGGCGCCCGAACGCAAAACCCACACCCGTCGAAACACAATTCTTCTGGCTATCACCGGGGTTGCAGTGGTAACGATTATTGTTCTCCTCATGTGGTTAAGAAGTCTGCCCCATGGGCAAACCCAGACGACGGCCGGCCTGCCGAAGATAGTCGCAACCGTACCCAAACCAACCGCAGCTCAGCCGCCGCCGGGAATGGTCTATGTACCTGCTGGTGAGTTTTCCATGGGCCGCGACAAGAGCGCTGGCGGAGACGAGTTCGCACATCCGGCGCATCCGATGGCGGTTAAGGCCTTCTTTATCGATACGCACGAAGTCACTTGCGAACAGTTCGCAGAATACCTACAGAACCATTCCGTTACGGGTGATGAGGTCAACCAATGTGCTGCACGCGACGGTCAAACACCGGTTACGGGCGTCACCTGGGATGATGCCAATCTTTACGCGAAGTGGGCGGGCAAGCGTTTGCCGACGGAGGCGGAATGGGAATACGCCGCGCGTGGCCAAGACGGGCGGCTTTATCCCTGGGGTCCCGACTGGGTAGCGAATCGCGCCAATGCCGACGGCGCCGATACGAAACTCGCGAAGGTTGGTGCCTTCACCGGTCAATCGCCTTTTGGGCTATTTGATATGGTCGGCAACGCCTGGGAGTGGACCTCGAGCACACTTTCTGTTTATCCCGGCGGCAGGCCTCAGGCGACCGTCGCCGGCGTGATGGTCATACGCGGCGGCTCGTATCTGGAAAACCAGAAGCAAGCGACCACTACTTATCGTGGCAATGCACGAGCACGCGGCGGCAACTACGACAAGACCGGTTTCCGCTGCGTGCAGGATGTTGACGCTCCCGCTAAAACCCAATAGGAAAGGACGGCTCATGAACTGGAAAAACAATACCCCCACGTTCGTTTTGTTAATCATTATTTCCATGGGAACGGCGCCTTGCGCCTTAGCTGGGTCGATCGGCTCTGCTTCGGCTCTATTAGCCCAGGAGCAGGGTGGAAGAGTGATAACGGCAACGACGCCTGAAACAACCAGGAAAGAGTCGCGAGCTACTGCGTCGAATAGCGCAGCCAAAGCGCGGGCGGAGCGCGAGCGCCTCGCACGAGAAGCGGAAGAGAATCTCGCCCGCGAACGGGCCGCGCGCGAACGAGCCGAACGTGAAACGGCGAGAGAAAGGGCGACCCGGGAAGCAGCGGAAGCGAAGCTCAAGCGATTGGAAACACTATCACCAAGCGCCAGGATCGATAACGTCTGGACTGAAACGATTGAACAGAATGCTGACAGTGGGCTGCAGATTCACGTGAAATTTCATATGAATAATTCCCAGGACGTCAGTTCCCAGGCGGCAGCTTATTTTTACGACGATAATGAAAAGCCGCTTCGCGACCTCAACAACGTATATAAATCCGCCGATGGCGTCGTGTCAGTGGGCGTCGACTTCAAGCCGTCATATGCAAAGTCGTCGTTTCACGATCTAAAACTTTTCATTCCCTACAAAGAACTGCATATCGTGGGACCCGCTAAGTTGAAATTCTTCGTCAGTCTTTACAGTGCCGGTAAATCCCTGGCCGCGTCGGACTGGGTTGAGTTTTCCGTTCCAGGCTCTCAACTCGCGGAAGCCATAAGCATCGCCGCCGCGCCTTCAGGTAAGATCGAGGCGCTCAGCGTGGAACACAATGCCCAGTTTGCCGGAAACCTGGGCGTGATGATCCATTTCAACCTCACACTGGATAAGCTACAAGGCACTCAATGCCGGGCGGCCGCGTTTTTCTATTACGCTAATGAGCAGCCGATCAAAGCCACCGGTCATTACGCAACGGACACCGGTACCCTTGTGTCGTTTGTGGACTTTACGCCGCCGCTCGTGAGCGCTTATTACCAGGACTTCAAGCTCTTCCTACCGTATACGGCCATGGTACTTCCGGTGGGCGAACATCAGTTGAAACTGTTCGTGGGAATCTACAACAAGGATTTGGGTTACTTTGTTAAGTCTGACTGGGTCGCATTTACGGCGAACACAAAATAGTAATTGACCTCAGCCATCGTGCCCGTTCGAACCAGCTAGATGCTTCCGCAGATAACGGCCGGTGTAAGACGCCACTGCGCGCATGATTTCTTCCGGCGTGCCGGTCGCGACGACGTAGCCGCCCGCCTCTCCGCCTTCCGGGCCCAGGTCAATCAGGTAGTCAGCGGTCTTGATCACGTCGAGGTTATGTTCGATCACCAGCAGCGATCCGCCTGCTGCGATCAAGGCGCGAAACGCAGTCAGCAGCTTATTGATGTCGTCGAAATGTAGTCCAGTGGTGGGCTCGTCGAAAATGTATAACGCCTTCGCTCCGGTCCGTTTCGAAAGTTGCGCCGCCAGCTTGATGCGCTGCGCTTCGCCGCCGGAAAGCGTAGTTGCGGACTGGCCCAGGCGCAGATAGCCGAGGCCGACTTCGTCGAGCACGCGCAGTCGGTTAGTAATCTTCGGCACCTCGCGAAAGAACGCAATCGCCTCGCGCACCGTCATGTTCAAAACTTCATGGATGTTCTTGCCGCGATAGCGTATGTCAAGAATCTGTTGTTTGAAGCGCGTGCCTTTGCACTCTTCGCACACCAGCTCAACGTCGGCGAGGAACTGCATCTCCACTGTGACGGTGCCGTCTCCCTGACAAACATCACAGCGACCCCCGGGCAGATTGAAGGAAAAGTGTGACGGGTCAAAACCGCGCGTTTGCGCTTCACGCGTCGACGCAAACACTTCGCGAATGCCGTCGTAAACTTTTATGTAAGTGACCGGGTTTGAACGTGGAGTTCGGCCAATCGGCGACTGGTCAACCAGAATCACATCATCGATCCACTCCGCGCCCTCCAGTTTTGAAAAGGCACCCACGTGGCCCTGCCAATCGCCGCGTTGTTTCTTTAGGCCGGCGTAAATGCAGTCGTGAATCAACGTCGATTTGCCTGAGCCGCTGACGCCGGTCACGCAAACCAGCATGTCGAGCGGGATTTCCACATCGATCGATTTGAGATTGTGTTCCGAGGCGCCGCGCAAAACGAGGCGTCGCTTCTGCGCATGGCGACGCTGCTTAGGCTGTTTGATTTCGGCTTCGCCGCGCAGGTAACGCGCGGTCAAGGAGCTTTCGTCAGCGAGCAGCCCTTTGAAGTCGCCTTCGTAAATAACCCGGCCGCCTAATTCGCCGGCTGACGGTCCGATGTCGAGTATGTGATCGGCCGCTCGCATCATGTCCTCGTCGTGTTCCACTACCAGCACCGTGTTGCCGATGTCGCGCAGGTTATGCAGCAAGCGAATCAAGCGATCGTTGTCGCGCGGGTGCAGTCCGATGGACGGTTCGTCGAGAACGTAGAGCGCGCCGACGAGCGATGAGCCCAGATTCGTCGCGAGTTGGATACGCTGTGCTTCGCCCCCTGAGAGTGTCGAAGCGAGCCGATCGAGCGTTAGGTAATCGAGCCCGACTTCCACCATGAAGCGCAGGCGCCGGCGAACTTCAAACAGGATGCGGTCGGCGATTGCGCCCTGTTCAGTCGACAATTCCAACGAGTCAAAGAATACGGCCGCGTCTTTAATCGACAGTGCGCAGACTTCCGGCAACGTGGCGCCGCCAACTTTCACGTCGCGTGCCTCCTGTCTCAAACGTCCGCCGCCGCAATCGGGACACAACGTATAGCCGCGATACTTCGACAGAAACACGCGCACGTGCAGCTTGTACTTCTTCGTTTCCAGCCAATCGAAAAAGCCCCGAACGCCGCTCCAGTCTTTCCTGCCTTCGATAATTGCTCGCTGTTCGGCGCTCGACAGTTGAGCGAACGGCACGGTCATCGAGATCTTTTCTGACTTACAAAACTGTTTGAGTTCGTCGAAGGCCCACTCGTGCTGCGGCTTGGTCCAGGGCTCGATGG
>JBKPNP010000130.1:0-2814 GCA_046732775.1 Acidobacteriota bacterium | reverse complement strand
AAATACATGCACAACATCCGCTTCGTAGTTCTCGGTAATCCGAAGAGCGTCGACCCGAAAGTGTTCCTGAGCGACTCCGCGGATTAAGAACAGCCCGACTGTTGGGCGACAGCTTTGCCTCAAAAGTCCTGAGGTACCGCGGTACTCCAGGTATCGGTTTCGAATTTAACTCCGAAGGAGTTCGCTAACTCCAGCCCAGGGTTTCCTACCCTGGGAGAACTCAGGTGGTTAATATCCTCTTTTACTCTGAAGGAGTTAAGGACCGGCGAACTCCTTCAGAGTTAGCCCCTCATTGGTTCGCTGATTGACCCCAGGGTAGGAAACCCTGGGCTGGAGTTAGCGAACACCTTTGGTGTTAAAAACTTTTTCTGGACTTTTGGGGCAAACCGGCGGGCGACAAAAAAGGGCACTTCGAGTGAATCCTCGTCGCGCCCTTTTTATCGTTTTGCCTTGAAGCGCCTAGCGTTCCATGCGAGTGTCGCTCAGCAACTTCCCATACAGCTTCTCATCCAGCTGCCGCAACGTTCTTGCTTCCGCCAGTGCCAATCTTTCATTGCCACTTTCAAAATACGCCACCGCGAGATTGTAATGCGCTTCTGCGTTGTCGGGTCGAATGGCAGCGGCGCGAGCGTAAGAGGCAATGGCTTCGGTCATCCGGCCGGCGTAGTAAAAAGCGTCGCCGAGCTTGTTGTGTATTTCTTCAGATTCGGGTTTGAGTTCGAGCGCGTGCTGGTAAGCACGAATTGCTTCCACGCTTTTGCCCTGCTTAACTTTGCAATAGCCAACCTGTACCCAGGCATCGGCCCGGCGCGGATTTCGATTCGCCGCAGTCTCAAAGTAACTGAGAGCGTTGTCGTAGTTTCCCAGCCACAGCGATTCGAGACCGGTGCGATAAGAGGATTCGGCCACGTCACCAGCTCGCTCGCGCGATGGCAGAGTTCCAATCGCGCGCAGCTGACCCGGGCGGAGTTGTTCAACTCGCGCAGAGGCAATCGCGAGATTGATGTTTTGTCCGTTCGTAACTTTTACCGTAACCACGCCTACAACCTGGCCATTCATGTTGAAGACCGGACTGCCGCTGTTCCCGTGTGAGATGGGTGCTGTGATCTGAATAATCTTGCCTACGTTTGGCACTTCGCGAACCGCCGAAACAATGCCATCGGTGACTGAGCCTTCCAGTTTCAGTGGATTGCCGATGACAACAATCTGCTCGCCTTCATCAGGCAGCGCGAGTGTCAGTTCACTCGAGCGCGACTTGTCCGGCGGCATCTCGACGCTGAGAAGCGCGAGATCGCCCTCTTCGTCTACAGCCAGCACACCCGCAACGGCAAACACGCGGCCCTTGCCGTCGAGCGTTTTGATTTCTGTGCGTTGAGCGCCTCGTATGACGTGCAGGTTTGTTACCACCTGGCCCGGACGCACAAAGAAACCGCTGCCGGTCATTAGCGCCTCGCCCTGGCTGTCATAGGTTGCGATTGCAACTACCGACGGCTTAACGCGGCGGACGAGTTCCGGCAGACTCTGTTGGGCGAAAGTTTGGGTACAGGCGACGAGGGCTACGGCGACGAGCAGCAACTGGGGGAAGATGCGTTTGTACATATTAAATTGTAACCGCGACTAACCTGACTGTTTACGGGAGCCGAAATGGCAAGCTTCGGCGTGCGGGACTTGTAATTTGGGAGTCGAACGTCGGGTGATCGACTTGGGGATACAGAGCCGGTTAACCGAAGTGTCAACCGAGCGCATATTAACTCAAGTTCAGTCTGAGGCAATAGGGAATTTTGCCGCGGCGGGAGCCCCCGCGAAGTCTGAATTGTGGCGGCCAACGTCAAAAGGCCGCCATTGCCGGCGGCCTCTTGCACGAAAAGTAGCGCTATTGCAGCTACGGAATTATTTGAATCACACCAAGACGCTCACCCGCGGGGGTAACCAGCGTGGTGAAGGCGTTCGCGTCTTCCATGGTGACCAGGAGGCCGAAATCGGTAAGCGTAGTATTGGCCTTGATCTCAGCTTCGTTGCGTCCCTTGAAATTAGTAATCTGTCCCAGTTTGAAGAATTGATTGTCCGGCGAAACTGCCCAGAGCACATAGGTCTGTCCCGTGGGCGCTTCCTTCAACTCATGAAAACGCATTCTGACTTCCGTCTCGGTGCCGTTCTTGTGCGGCTCGATGAATACGTTTGCACGAGCGCCTGACATCACGCCGCTGAAGTCGACCTTCAGTTTGGTGTCATCGCCTTTTTTGTAAGCTGGAATATTCAGCATCGGCACGGTGTAAACACTCGCGGGCGTCGCACCGGCAGTCGTGCTGGCGCCAACGGTCTCACCAACCGGATGCATTGTGTGCGGGATCACCGCGAAACCTGCGGGCACTGCACTGCGGAAAAACACTTTCGTGTCCGGAGCATACGCAGTCAGGTTGTCGTCGGGCGCCGCTACCAGCATGAATTTGCTGAGCGGGGTAGTGCCGCTGAATTTTCCGGTGCCATTCGAAAGAACTACCGGCCCGAGCGAAGTTACGGCGCCGGTATCGTCGACCGCATACAGGTTCATCGCGGTAACGTCAGCCGGAACGCCGGTCATGTTGAGAACGATTCGTGTACCGTTGTCATCGCGGAGAATCGTTGCCGTTCCGTTTGCGTTGGTCAGCGTCACCGGATTAAGCGTGACGACTGTCTCTTTTTTCACGGGGTATTCGATGACCGTGTAAGTGCCATCGGCGTTTTGAACTGTCTTAGTTACTGTCGTCGGAGTTTGTGTGACTGTGGTTGTTGGAGTTTGGGTGACGACGGTTTGCGCGCTTGCGATTGCAGCCG
>JBKPNP010000129.1:0-10100 GCA_046732775.1 Acidobacteriota bacterium | reverse complement strand
GGGACGCCGCAGTTCTCAATGAGGTCGCAGAGTGTTTGGCCGCGTTCGGAGATTCGGCGAGCGTTGAGTTCGATGTCTTTTGCGTTTTCAACTGCGATAGCGAGTTCCGAAATATCAGTACCGGCGCAAAACGCCTTGTCTCCGCTGCCTGTCAGAATTACGACGCGCAGATCGGGCTGTTGTTCGAACCTTGAAAACAGTTCGCTGAGCGTCGCAATCATTTCCGGAGTCAGCGCATTCAACTTCTCCGGACGATTCAGGCGGACTATGGCAATCGATTCCTGCAGCTCGTGTTTGATCGATTCAGAATCCATCAGAAGACTAGAAAGCGGAGGCACGGCTCCGCTCTCTCAACCTCAAAAATTCCTAACTTGAAACTTGAAACTTGAAACTTGGAACTTGAACCTTCAGACAAGCTTCATCGGCACAGGATTCTTCGGATCTGCATAATCATAGAATCCGCGGCCTGACTTCCGGCCATACAATCCTGCCAGCACCATCCGTTTTAGCAATGGTGGCGGCGCAAATCGCTTCTCCCGAAATTCATTGAACATGATCTCAGCGATGTAATAGGTCGTATCGAGGCCGACAAAGTCGCCGAGCGTAAACGGGCCCATTGGATAGCCAAGGCCCAACTTCATCGACGCGTCAATGTCGACAATCGAGCCGACGCCTTCTTCCAGCGCGCGAATCGCGTCGAGCATGTACGGCACCAGCAGGCGGTTGACGATAAAGCCGGTCGTGTCGTTAGCGCGCACGGTCACTTTTCCGAGGCGTTTGCCGAAGTCGAGCGCCTGTTCATAAATCGCATCATCCGTCAGTATCGTCCGCACAACCTCCACCAGCTTCATGATTGGCACGGGGTTGAAAAAGTGAAGTCCAACAAATCTCTTCTGACGCTCGGTTGAAGTGGCGGTCATCATCTCTGTTATCGAGATTGAAGAGGTGTTGGAGGCGAAGATGGTGTCCGGCTTACACAGTTTGTCGAGCTCGGCGTAGGTCTTTCTTTTCTCTTCGATGTTTTCAATGATTGCTTCGATGATGATGTCGCAATCGGCCAGGTCGGCGAACGACGTGGTACCGGACAAACGGTCGCGCGCAGCCTTCTGTTGCTCAGCCGTGATGGTGCCTTTCTCCGCAAACTTCGAAAGCGATTTCTCGATTCCCAGAAATCCCTTTTGCAGCAACTCATCGGAAACTTCGCGAACGACGGTTTCAAATCCGGCACTCGCCGCGGTCTGCGCGATGCCCGAGCCCATCAGGCCGCAACCTAACACTCCAACTTTCTTGATTTCCATTCGTCTGATTCCTCTCCTAATGATTCTTTGTAACGCAAACTGTTAGTTTGCGAGGTCTTGTTCTAAGCGTCGCTAATAACGGAACCGGTCGCAAACTTTCAATAACATGAACGCAAACTAACAGTTTGCGTTACCTCAGTAACGAACACGATCGCAAACTAACAGTTTGCGTTACTTCAATTCACGATGTCTTCCAAGCCGCCGTAATTCTTCGCACCCGCTTTCAACCACTGATTGTATTCTTTGCGCCAGGTGGCAAAGTCGTTCGCGGCGGCGCGTGCCTTTCCTTTTGTAGCCGGCGAAGTCGGTGTATTCGCGTCGCCAATCTCCTTCGCCCGTAGCAGCAAGGCCTTCAAGGCGTTTCGCAATTCGTCCGAGCGCGCGTCAAGATGCGGCGCCGCCTCGAGGTTCTGAATGGCGGGCTCAATATTATTTGGATTTCCGTCCTGCATCGCCACGACAAAAGCTTCCTGCGCGTCGTTCATCGCTTTCGCGTAATACAGGTACTCCTGGTTCTGGGGTTGGCTGGGTAACGGAACCGGGTCGCGCGCAAGAACGGTAATCGGCAATGGATCGCGAAGGTGCTGCGCCGTCTTGAAGAAGCTGACCACTACGAGCGCGAGCGCCGCAAACTGTGCGACGCGCCAGGCCGTAGCCATGCCGGAACGCTCGTCGCCCGGTCGCCGATAGCCAACCATTAACGCGAGCAGGGCCCCGGCTGCCAGCCCGCCGAGGTGTGCCGCATTGTCGATGAAGCCTCTCAGAACATAGCCGATGAAGAGGTTTAGAAAAATCATCGGCAGTAACCCGGTGCCGAAGGCGCGTTTGAATCCCTCGGGCAGCTCCCGACGAAACTTGATGCCAAAAACAAACAGCACTCCGACGAGTCCAAACAAAGCTCCTGAGGCGCCCGCGGATGGCGTGTCAACATTCTTGAAGATGAACGCGCTGATTGGTCCGACGACAATTCCCGGTTTGACGGTGAAATAACTGGCGACGACGCCCGCGATACCTGTCAACACCCAGAAGAATACGAATTTCGCTGAGCCGTACAGTTTTTCTACGTAGGGACCGACCATCCAGAGGCTGTACATGTTGACCATCAAGTGCAGCAGGTTCACGTGCAGGAAGACCGGGGTCACGAAGCGCCACCACTGATGTTGTTGTTGAATCAGGTAATTCACTTTGGCGCCAAACGGCACCAGCACCTCGTAAGGCAAAGGAACAGTCAGGCTCAGCGACGAGCCGCTGGCCTGCAACATCAAGATGAAGGCAAAGACATTCGCGACCAGCAGAACTATCGTGAACTTGTACGGGCGGTTGAGAATCGCGCGCGCGAAGCGAATGGTTTCATTGTCCGCGGCCGGACGCGCCTGGCTGGGAGCGGCGCCGGAAACGGAAGCGCCGCACACGGCACATTGTGCTTCGCCGCCACCAACGATGGAGCCGCAACTGCGACACATGGTCGGACGTTCAGCGGTTTGAGGTCTTTCGTTGGGCATTGATCAGGTTGACAGTAACAAGCGTGATGCTTCACGTCCAAAGCATCACGCTTGTGATTCGGGAAAAGGTTGTGGTGCGATTCGACAAGCTAAAGCTCGTCGGACGTTAAACTAACGCGACATGGTCTCGAGCAAACTCACCAGGTCATCTGCATGCTCTTCTTCCATCGCCAGGATGCCTTCGAGCATGCGGCGTGTGGTCGGGTCGTCAGCATTTACGTAATTAATCATCTCCCGATAACTATCAATCGCGATGCGCTCGGCTACCAGGTCTTCCTTGATCATGTCCACCAGCGTGTCGCCTTCAACATACTCTGCGTGGCTGCGCGAGCTCAAACCATCAGGATTGAAATTTGGCGCGCCACCCAGTTGCACGATGCGCTGCGCGATTTGATCGGCGTGGCCCTGTTCCTCGTTCGCATGTTGCAGAAACTCAGCCGCCACGCTTTCGGCGTTGATGCCGGTAGCCATGAAGTAATGTCGTTTGTAGCGCAGGACGCAAATGATTTCAGTCGCGAGCGCTTCGTTCAACAGCTTCACGACGGTATCGCGGTCAGCGCTGTAACCTTCGGTGATGGCGCCATTCTCGATATGTTTGCGCGCGCGTTCACGCAGTGTTTTGATGTCAGTAAGAAAAGGTTTATCACTCACGGCTTTCGCTCCTGTTTGATCGGCCACAATAGCTCCTCGTGTTGTATTGGGGGAAACGTGATGGTACTCGCGTCACGCGGGGCGGGCAAGCGCCCCTCTCTGTTGCATGCTCTGTGGCCGTCTGTGCCTCTATGGTGAAAATTGCAACGACAGCGTCCACCACCGAGACACAGAGGTCACAGAGGTGACACAGAGAGTTGAAATCTAACCCGGCTAGTCAGCGGTGAGCTTGCCTGAAATCTTGATGTCTCCAGGCGCGGCCGTGTCTGACACTCCGACCGGGACATGCCACACAAGTGTCTTGATGCGACAGGTTCCGGTGTTGTCTTCACGGCAATAGAAAAGCGTGAGCTGGACGGAAACGTTCGCCTTGCCCGGTTGATGAGTTTTGATCGGCAGGCGGAGCGGTAACTGGAGGTTCTTCTGCGAACGAGCCGCGCTTCTATCGTGTCCAATCTCGCCCAGCTCAGTGGCCGACATCAGGCCGATGTGCTCGTTGCCGTTCTCAATCGTAACTCGATAACGCTGCGGCGCCGCCGGATTGAGATGATAACCGGCGGGCAGTTCGACGGCGACGACGATCGCGGCGTCAGTTTCCGCACGTAAGGTTTGCTCGGGCAGCTTGATTTCATTGGCGTTCGGTCCGGCCTCCGCTGAATCGGCCATCGCGGCCGCCGTGCTCGCAGGCGGCTGTAATCCAGCAATGTTGAGTGTCGTCGTTGCTTTTGTTTTCAGATCGACGACACGAACCGCGTGATTATTCGTGTCGGCTACATAAAGCTTGCCGTTCGCAACGCTGAGTCCGGCGGGTTCATAAAACGCGGGCGCTGCGCCATCCGTTTGTCCCGGCTTGCCGGTGCCAAGAAGAGTTTTGACTGTTCTTGCTTGCGGATCGAGTTCCTTGATCTTGTGATTGTAAGTGTCGGCAATGAGAATCTTATCGCCGAGCGCGGTAACGCCCAGTGGGTGTTGCAACCGAACGTCATCACCGCTGGCGTCCACGTCGCCAAAATCAAACAGGTCACCGCCAACGATCGTTTCAACCGAACCGTCACTCAGACCAATCGCGCGGATTATGTTTGACTCGCTGTCCGCGATGTAGAGTTTGCGGCCGTCGGTCGTGATGCCGGAGGGTTGAGCAAATCCTGACTCGAGCAGCGACCCATCCAGACGCGCCTCACGGCCGGAGCCCGCGAATGTTGAAACGGTGTGCTTGTCCAGATCAAGTTTCCAGATCTGGTGCGTGCCGGCCATCGTTATGTAAAGCGTTCGTCCTACCAGCTGCAGATCCCATGGCGAACTCAGCTCGATAGTCCTGGCGGGTCCTTCTTTGAAATATTCGCGCGCCTGTTGTCCGGTGCCGGCGACGGTCTGCACGGTTTTGCTTTTCAGATCGACGCGCCGGATGAGGTGGTTCTCCGTGTCAGCGACGTAAAGGCTGTCGCCATCGAGCGCCATACCCTGTGGACGGTAAAAAGCCGCTTTGTCGAAAGCGCCGTCTGCGGAACCGCGTGCGCCGCTCCCAATCGTTTCGATGAGCGTTCCATCAAGCCTGGTTACGACAATGCGATTGTGGTTCGAATCCGCGATGAACAGTCGGTCACTCTTGGCGTCAGCTAAGACTTTTCCGGGGAAGGCGAGTGGCAAATCTCCAACCTTCGCGCGCTCGAGGGTGAGTTTCAACGGCTCCTCGTTCAGCTCTCCGCGCTTCCGAAATGTGTCGATGGCCTTGGCGATTACCTTATCGATAACTTCGTAATTGCCCTCACCAGAAACCGCGCCGATCACGTAGCCGGCCGGATCAATCAGCACTTGCGTCGGCCACGCCCGCACTCCATAGCTCTGCCAAACCTTGAAGTCGGCATCGTTGTAAACCGGATGCTCGAGTTCGTAGCGCAGGATGATGCGGCGAATGTTTTCGGTGTCCTTCTCGTTTTCAAACTTCGCGGAATGAACGCCGATGACTACGAGCTGGTTTGCATACTTCTGCTCGAGCCGCTTGAGATCCGGAATTATGTGAATGCAGTTAATGCAGCCGTAAGTCCAGAAATCCAGCAGCACGACTTTGCCTTTGAGCGCCGCGAGCGAGAGCGGCTTATCGGTGTTGAGCCAACCGCGACCGCCGGTAATTTCGGGCGCTCGCACGCGCGGCGTTTCCTGAGTTGCCATAACAGAACCTTTGATTGGCTGCGAACTAAATTGGTGAACGAGAAACAGCGTGACTACCAAAAAGAGCAGCCAGGCGAAACGATGCAGCCTGTGAATGTAGTCGTTGATTTTCACGCGAAGGATATACGCAGCGTCGCCTCGTTTGGATTGCCGTTACTCATGTTGATGTGGGGAAGTCTCGCCGGGTTCGCCAGCCAAAACCTGGTCAAGGCGGTCAATGGCGCGCCGCAGATGAGGAATTGTTATCGAGCCGCCCACTACGAGCGCGACATTAAACGCGTCGAGAAACTCAGGCCGCGAGACACCCGCGCCCACGCTTTGTTTGATGTGATACGTAATGCAGTCGTCACAACGCAGCACGATTGAGGCGACGAGGCCGAGCAGCTCCTTGGTGCGTTTGTCGAGTGCGCCGTCTTCGTAAGCCTGCGTGTCTAACGCGAAGAACCGCTTGATGCCGAGGTGGTTGCTGCCGAGCAGTTTTTCGTTCATGTCGGCGCGATAGCGATCAAATTCGTCCATTGATAAGGGCCTTTCCGGTGCGCAAGGCGCGAAGTCGTTTCGGTGTGTTAGTGTTCGAAACCATTCTAGCTGCGGGACGCCAATGTCGCGAGGTGACTGGTGCGACTGGAGCGCAAGCGTCCCGCTTGCGTTTAATAAGAGAAGCAGCAACCGGGACGGTTGCGCTCCAGTCGGTTGCTCCAGTGGGTTGCTCCAGTCGGTTCTGTATTGAACGGCGTGGTTTAGTTAGAATGCGTCGCGCAATTCTGTTGCGTCATCATCATGAAAACTGAAACCTTTGACAGCCAGACCGATCTGGACGAATCCAAGGCAAAACCGGTTCGCTTGCAACTCGTTCGCGCAGGTTCGTTACGCTGCGCGATTCCGGCCGCCGAGGTTTCCGAGATCATCGCCTGGCAGCAACCGGCTCCTTTGCCCAACGCGCCGCAATCGGTGTTGGGAGTGGTGAGCGTTCACGGTTCGATGTTCACTGTCCTCGATCTCGCCGAGCTGACGTCGGAAGATTCGACCGTCGAAGCTGCTGCGCGACACATCATCGCCTTACGTGGTGATGAACAGCTGGCCCTCGCCGTAGACGAGCTTGGGGATGAAGTAGAAGTCGGCGCGGATGAAGCAATCGCGGAACGAGAAAAAGGGCTCGTTGCGGGAACTCTGAATCGCAACAACGAAGAGGTAAACCTGCTCAACTTGAAAGAACTATTCTCAACTGCGATTCAGGGCCGCGAGCGCCGGCGCCGGCGATTTTAAGAAAAGTTGGAGAGTGCTTGGTTCCGTCTCCCCATGGAGAGGGTTAGGGTGAGGGCCCTGAGCAGTAGTTCCTATACATTTCGCTTTTGACAAAATGTCGCGCAGAGCACGACAACATCAGAGCAAATCTTTTCGTTGCGGCGACTAAGCCCTCACCCCAACCCTCTCAGAGGGAGAGGGAGCAGGCACTAGATGCTAGAATCGAAATGAAGCAAACAATTGACGAGTTTTGAATCCGCAAGCGCGCTTCTTTATTCGCCGCCAGAGGTTTTATTTTTCCCAGCCAACCGTAATGCACGAGCAGGCCTTTAAGATTCTTGAGTACGACGATCTGCGGTCACTAATCCGTCGCGGGGCGCAAACGCCGATGGGACAGTCGCGTGCCGATCTTCTGCAACCACTGCCTAACCGGGGTGAACTCGAAACGGCTTTGCAGGCGGTGTCGGAGTGTGTGCACTTGAACCGGCGCGGAACTGTATGGCGTTTTAGTGAACTCGGTGACCCGGCGGAGAAGCTGGCGCTGTTGCGAGTTGAAGGTGCGATCTTTGAAGCAGTCGCGATGCTCGAAGTGAAATCGCTGTGCGATCAGGCGATGGCCGCGCGCGCTTCCATCCTTGCAGAGCGCGATGCGGCTCCAGTGCTATGGGCGTTGGTGAGCGGCCTGCCGGTGGAGTTGAGCCGCCTGAGCGCGCGCATCGCGAACAAGATTTTGCCGACGGGTGAAATTGACGACCGTGCCAGTCCTGAGCTCGCACGCATCCGTCACGAGATCAATCAGCTCCGCTCGCGAATTACGCGCACGTTGGAAAGCCTGATGCGGAAATCCGGCGAAGCCATTCAGGATGAGCTGGTCACTATTCGGAACGATCGTTTCGTGATTCCGGTCAAGTCTGACCATCGTGCTCGCGTCACCGGCGTGGCGCATGGTTATTCGTCCTCCGGCGCCACAGCATTCATTGAACCGCTCGAAACAATCGACTCAAACAACGAATTACAGGCATTGCACGAGGAAGAAGCGCGCGAGATTTACAGGATACTGTCTGGTCTCACACAGGAAATTCGTGAACAGTTAACGGCAATCGAGCTGGCCGCTGAAGCAATTGCAGAACTCGACTTCGTCAACGCCAAGGCCGTTTTTCACCAACGGTTCGATTGCGTGATTCCTGAGATCGGCGGAAATGGTGGGCAGAACAGTTTCGAACTCGTCGAAGCGCGGCATCCATTGCTGGAGGAAAACTTGCGAGCTTCGGGGAGGGCAGTCGTGCCGGTTTCGTTCGCACTCGACGACAATGGGGACACGATGGTAATTTCCGGCGCGAATGCTGGAGGTAAAACGGTCGTTCTTAAAACTGCCGGCCTCCTGGCGTTGATGGCGCTCTCCGGGATTTCGGTCCCCGCACGTAGCGCGCGAATTCCATTCTACGCATCAGTGCTCGCAGATATTGGCGATCATCAATCGCTGGCGGCGAACCTTTCGACCTTCACTTCGCACGTCGCCAACATCTCTCGCATGACCGATATTTGCCGGGCGCCGGCGTTGGTTCTGCTTGACGAAGTTGGCACCGGCACCGACCCTGAAGAAGGATCAGCGCTCGGCGTTGCCGTAGTCGATCACTTTCGTAAACGCTGTCACGCTCAAGTGATGGCGACGACTCACTACAGCGGTTTGAAGATGTACGCGGCGACTGAAGCGGGTGTCCTGAATGCGAGTGTCGAGTTTGACGAAAAGACTTTGCAGCCGACCTACCGTTTGATCGTTGGCGTCGCCGGTTCTTCATCCGGGTTGGAAATAGCGCGGCGGTTTGGTATCCCCGGCGAAGTTATCGACGTAGCGCTCGAAGCGGTAAAAGATTCTTCGCGGCAGGCGACCGAGTATCTGCGGCGAATCAAACACGAAGCGCAGCAGGCGGAAAGCCTAAGAGTCGCACTCGAAGAAGAGCGTTTGGCGGTTGCGGAAAAGTTTGCCTCGCTAGACAAACAGGCCGAGCGGCGAGAACGCGAGCGACAGGCGTTGTTTGAGCGGACGCTCGAAAAGACAGTTGCTGACTTCGAAAAGCGATCGCGCGAGCTAGTGGCGACCATTCAGGATCGGTCGCAACGCTTGAAAGTTGAGCGTGAATCGCAGCGGCGAGTCGCAGAACTCAAGCGCGAAGCTCAACGCGACATCGGCGGAAAGAGAGAAATGCTCGACAAAGGCATATCCAGCAGCGGCCGTGACGTGCGCGTCATGCGCGAAGGATTGGTCGTTAAGAAAGAGAAGAGTGGCGACGACGCTTCAGCCGAAAACGAATTTGCGCCCGTGCAAGGCCGTGCGATTTTGCCGGGCGACACCGTGAAGCTTCGCTCGTTTGGCTCGGTGGGAATTGTTGACAGCATCAAGGGAGATGAAGCCGAGGTGCGTGTGAAGTCGCTCCGTTTTCGCGAGAAGCTGGATAATCTGCAACTCGTGAAGCAGCTGGAGAGCGTTAAGAGTAAAGCTGCGGAGACTGGTTCCGGGAAGCTCGCTGCGCTTCGCAAAGCTGCCGGCACGGAAGTGCAGTTCAAGCCGGTTGCGGGAAACGGCCGCTCCGAGCTCAATGTCATTGGACAAACGACTGACGAAGCGGTTGACGCAGTTGATAAGTTTCTTGATGAAGCTTCGCTCGCCAGTCTTAATCAGGTCAGAATTGTTCATGGTCATGGCACCGGCGCACTGCGCAAAGCAATCGCCGAACTCTTAAAGGATCATCCACACGTCGCGCGCTTCACGCCGGCGCCATCGGACCAGGGCGGCTCGGGCGCGACGCTGGTGGAGCTGCGGCAGTAAACTTTCGACGATGCGTTACCCGCAAACATTCATCGACGATCTAAAACGTCAGGCAGACATTGTCCGCGTGATCCAGGACTACGTGCAGCTCAAGAAGAAGGGCGCGAACTGGATGGCGTGCTGTCCTTTTCACAAAGAGAAGACTGCGTCGTTTTCTGTCAGTCCTGCCAAAGAAATTTTTTATTGCTTCGGTTGCCACAAAGGCGGCTCGGTTTTCAACTTTGTGATGGAGATGGAGCGCGTCTCTTTTCCCGAAGCAATAAAACTGGTTGCGGAAAAGTCTGGTGTGCCGCTACCGAAGCTCGTTGAAGACAGTCGCTTTGAAGCGAAGCGGCAGTTAGCCGATGAAGTAATCGAGCTGAATAAGTGGGCGCTGGAATGGTGGGAACAGCAGCTTGAGTCGAGTGG
>JBKPNP010000128.1:0-8167 GCA_046732775.1 Acidobacteriota bacterium | reverse complement strand
CTCGTCCCCTGGACTGTTGAACAGCGCGAGGTTTTTGTAAGCGCGCAATTCGCGGCACAACAGGACCACTACCAGAAGAAGTACCCCGATGCGACCCAGGAAATCATCCTCGCGGATGAAGAGCCCATCGGTCAGTTATACGTGGCGCAACTCGAAGACGAAATTCGAATAATCGACTTTACCGTGAGGCCCGCCCAGCGGAACCACGGCGTGGGAACTCTTCAGTTAAAACGATTACTCGACGAGGCGGCGGCGGCTCGCAAGGTGATGAGAATTTACGTGGAAGACTTCAATCCTTCTTTGCGACTCTTCAAGCGTTTGGGTTTCAAGCCGGTGGCGCAAGAAGGCATGCATCTCCTGTTGGAGTGGACAGCAGACGGCAAAGCGACAGACGAATAGTCCGTGCCAGGAATTCTAACGATTTAAGTAGCTAGATGAGCTTATCTGCGGCAGAAAATGCCAATGCAGCGAGCCGGAATCGGGTTACGGATGAAGGTGGTTAACAATGGCCTCATAATGCTGTTTCCGATTGCGGTCGCCCATCACTGGTACCATCAGAAACGACAAGTGTCCGAGCGTTGGGTGTTCAATCAGGTACGTTTTCTGCTCGAGGGCGTTAAGCTCGCCGTGAAACATTAACGAGAAGCCTTCTTTACGTGAAAACTGCTCACGTCCCATCAAGTCGGTAACGGTCACCAACTTCAAAACAACCTGGCCGGGCGCTTTGTTAACCAGAAAGTTCGTATTCAGTTGACGTTCAAAGTCGGCCTTTCTCAGGCCCGAAAAATTTTCAGGTGCAACGGGGGAAGCAAGGGCGCTGTTTCCGGCGGCCCGTTGGACCAGGCTCAGGGGAGCACCTGCCGCGAGTGCGACAATTGTGCCCTTTTTCAAAAAATCTCTACGCGAAGTACTCATAGCCTGTCCTCCTAATTGATCGCTTGAAAAATGAACTACGGCGTGAAGGCGGTGCAGTCTATTTCTTCTTTCGAAAACTTGCAACAAGAAAATTGTCAACTGAAAAGTGCAAATAATCTTGCATGACTGTTGTCTCTGGGGTGGTGCTTATCTGGAGATAGTGGCATACAAGGCCTATGCGGCGAACCGGTCTACCTTTTCCGAGACACGGTAAAGTTTTTTCTGAAACGGCTAAAAAAATTCCTTGTAATCAAATCCGATTTCGATATATAGTCCGCCGCGCATCAAGCAGGTCGGATAGCTTGCGTTAACACTTCCCTTCTCGCACTCGGGAAATCGACTGCAGCAAAGCTTCCACACAATTGAACGTTTACATGATGAGTTCTCACTGCATTCGTATAACTTAATTACGAATCATGAAACTAAAGCTTTCACATCTGAATTCAACTCGCAATAAGGAGAACTGATATGGGCGAGCCATTTGTAGGCGAAATAAGAATGTTCGCCGGAACCTTCAACCCGAGCGGTTGGGCTATGTGCAACGGGGCGTTGTTGCCCATTTCCGAAAATGACGTGCTGTTCCAGTTAATCGGCACGACTTATGGTGGCGACGGACAGGAAACGTTTGCATTGCCAAACCTGCAGGGACGGTTGCCGATCCATAACGGCAACGGCTTCACGATTGGCGAGCAGGCCGGCGTTGAATCGGTGACCCTCACTACTCAGCAAATACCGATTCACACACATCCCCTCCTATGCGCGGCCAGCGGCGGCACACCCAACAGCAACCCGAAAGACGGATATTGGGCGGCCTCTGACATGAACATGTACGGCGCAACCGCCACTGTGCAAATGGGGAACCCGGCAATCACGAGCGGCGTTACCGGCGGGAGTCAACCGCACACGAACTTCATGCCCTATCTTTGTATCAATTTTATTATCTCGCTATTCGGCATCTACCCGCCTCCCAACTAAGGCGGGCGGTCGGAAGTTGAGCGCCCTTCGCGAACCGATTTGAACTTGAAACGATAAGGAGCAAACGATCGTGTCAGAACCATTCATGTCCGAAATTCGCATCATGAGTTTTAATTACGCGCCCAGGGGTTGGGCTATGTGTAATGGCCAATTGCTGCCAATCAACCAGAACCAAGCGCTCTTCTCTTTGATGGGGACTATGTACGGCGGCAACGGTCAGACTAATTTTGCTTTACCTGACCTGCGCGGCAGGGTGCCCATTCATATGGGTCAAGGTTTTACCGAGGGACAAGCAGGCGGCGAGCAGGCTCACACCGTGACGATGAACGAGATGCCAACGCACGTTCACGATTTTTCGGCTAACACCTGCGTGCAGTCGGCAACGGCAAACGCAACCGCCGGAATTCCGACAAGTAACTACTGGGCCAACAGCGGCAGGGCGGCGTATAGCACGGGCGGCGTCAGTCTGGGTGCAATGTCACCGCAAGCGGTGACTAACGTTGGCGGCAGCCAGGCCCACACGAATATGCAACCTTACCTGGTGCTGAATTTCTGCATCGCGCTTACGGGAATTTTCCCCTCGCAAACTTAACGAGAAAGAGAGAGAAATCATGGACCCGTTTGTAGCCGAAATTAGAATTTTCCCCTTCAACTTTGCTCCGAAGGGTTGGGCCTTCTGCGACGGCCAGCTCTTACCGATTAGCCAAAACACGGCGCTCTTCTCGTTGCTGGGCACCACCTATGGCGGCGACGGTAAATCAACCTTTGCCCTGCCGGACCTCCAGGGTCGTGCACCGATGCACCCGGGCCAGGGAAGCGGTTTAAGTCAGCATTTTTTGGGCGAAGAGAGTGGCAGTGAGACAGTCACGCTCTTGACATCCGAGATACCTGCCCATGCTCACTTTGTCGGTCGCGCAAGCGATCAACCGGCGACCTCCCCTACGCCAGTGTCCAACGTTTGGGCATTGGGCGGCAGCGTGCGCGCGCAGGTGAATCTTTATAATCCGGGACCGCCTACCGCAGCCATGAAGTCAGACATAATTCAACCGGCGGGAGGCAGCCAACCGCACAACAACATGCAGCCTTACCTGACGCTCAGTTTTTGTATAGCGCTGCAGGGTGTATTCCCGGCCCGACCGTAGCGTTTGAATGTTTCGATAGCTTGACCTTATTGAACGCGAGTCAGCGGAATCGCAACCGCCCTGGCGGTTCCGCGGCTGGCGCGATTTTCAGCAAGTCATGGCGCTCGAAGCGTAGTAAGAGAACTCGGAAAGTCGCCTCAATTAATCGGACTGCTAAGAGACAAGCCTCGGGCTGTAAACAGACATCAAAAAAAGAAGGAGCCCCTATGCGTTACTCCTGGAGACAGCGTTTCAATAAAGGCATCAGCACCGCCTCGGTTTCAAGGTTCTTGATTATTTCGGCCCTGTGTGTTGTTGGCGGGCTGGCGATGGTCGGTTCGGTATCGTCCAGCGGCCCGGGCTCCAAATCGGCGCTCGACCGGGCCATTGCCAAAACCAAACTCAAGACCGATAGAGGAACCGGACGCACTCGCGCGAATGTGACGCGCAGGGCGCCTGAGGCGATGCTGCTGGCGGCTCCGCTGGTTGGGACAATTGATGTCGACAGAACCGACGATACGGCCCTCGCCTTGACCTGTAGCGCGGCGCCCAACGATTGCAGCCTGCGCGGCGCGATCGCTTTTGCTAATGCAAGTGCAGGAACGACGATCAATGTTCCGGCCGGGACTTACAATCTGACTATCTCTGGCGCTGGCGAACTTTTTAATGGTGACATTACAGTCGGCGACCTCGATATTATCGGGGACAACACTTCTATCGTCGGCGCCGGCGCTTCCAGCACAATAATTCATCAGACCAGTGCCGGCGATCGCGTGTTTGAAGTCAATCCTTTTCTGGTTGCCAACCTTACAACCAGCATCTCGGGTGTGACTATTTCGGGCGGCAGCGAAACCAGCGGCATCGGTGGTGGCGGTATTATCGGGGGTTCGCTTAATAACAGCCTGACAATTTCAAACTCCATCATATCCGGCAACTCGGCGACCGGCGCTGGAACGTTTGGCGGCGGTGGTATTTGTTTTACTGGCGGAAATCTGACGATAACCGGCACGACCATCAGCGGTAACTCAACGAGCGGCAGTGGCGGGGGCGTCAGTTACTCGGCCGGTGACCCGGCCGGCAGCCCCGGCTCAGCCGGTACCCTTAGCGTTTCCGGATCGACCTTCACCGGCAACACCGCGAATTCTGCGTCAGCGGGCGGCGGTGGTTTGGACTTGTACGATTTCAACACCTCCACGGGCATTTATAACGTTAACAGCTCGAGCTTTTCCGGCAACAACGCCGCGAACGGCAGCGGCGGCGCGATCATAGTTGAGAGCGGTGGTCCGCTAACGGTTACCACAAGCTCATTCGCAAACAATACTGCTGCAAACTCTGGCGGCGCAGTCTTCTCGAGCGGCACCACCGCGAGCGTTACCTACTCTCGACTCGTCGGAAACACTGCAGCTGCAGGTAAGACGATCTTTAACGCCGGCACCACATTTACGGCGAACGATGACTGGTGGGGAATTAATACTGGTCCAGGAGCCGGCGATTTTGTAAGCCCGTCGGGCGCGATAACTCCGGCCTCGTGGCTGCAGCTTCGGGCCAGCGGTACGCCGAATGCGATTTGTGTGGGCGGCACGTCAACGATTACCGCCGACATCAAGCAGCGCAACGTCGGCGCGCCGCTAACAGTTGAACTGACCGGTTTGCCGCCATTCCCGGCCAGCTTTGTTAACACAACTCCAGCGGTAGGGACTCTGTCGGGAGTCAGCGCCAACTTCGTAAACGGAGAAGCGACTGCCACATTCACTGGCACTGCGAGTGGCACCGCAATGATCGATGTGATTGGTGACAACCAGACGGTCACTGCCACAATTACGGTTGGGGCAAACACTACCTCCGATCCGGCGGACCAAACGGTTTGTGAAGGAGCCACTGCGAGCTTCACAACCAACACCTCCGGCACCGGCCCGTTCACTTTCGTCTGGAAGAAAGGCGCGACCGTTTTGAATAACGGCGACCTTGGCGGTCGGGTGTCGATCGTCAGCGGCGCAACCAGCAGCACGTTAACAATCAGCAGTGTTCAGGCGAGCGACGCTGGCAGCTTTACCGTCGAGGCTACGGGCGCGTGCAGCACTGCTACGCAAACGGCAACGCTGACGGTTAACGCAGCGACCGCGACCACGGATCCGGCTGACCAGACAGTTTGTCAGGGCGCAGTTGCCGGCTTCTCAACGACGGCATCGGGAGGCGGTCCGTTCCACTACGCGTGGACTTTAGACGGTTCGCCATTCGACGGTGACAACGCGAGCATCAGCGTACCCACTGGTTCGCTGAGCCTGGGCAGCCACACCGTCACGGTAACCACGACAGGCGCCTGCGGCAGTGCTTCGCAAACGGCGACCTTGACCGTGCAGGAGGCCACCACTACCAGTGACCCGGCGGACGCAACAGTTTGTCAGGGTGCAACCGCAAACTTCTCAACCGCCGCTTCAGGCACCGGTCCTTTCCATTACGCGTGGACGTTGGACGGCTCTCCGTTCAACGGCGACAGCGCGAGCATCAGCGTTCCTACCGGTTCGCTGAGCATTGGCAGTCACACTGTGGCGGTAACCACCACGGGCGCCTGCAGCAGCGCGTCGCAAACCGCAACCTTGACGGTGCAGGAAAACACGGCCACGACCGACCCGTCAGATCAGACAGTCTGCCAGGGCGCGATCGCTAACTTCTCGACCACCGCTTCGGGTACCGGACCGTTCAGCTACGCCTGGACCGTGGACGGCTCGCCCTTTGGCGGCAACACGTCGAGCATCAACGTGGATACGAGCGCGCTCAGCGTTGGTAGCCACACGGTAGCGGTCACGACGACGGGTGTCTGTGGCAGTGCCAGCCAGAGCGCGTCGCTGACGGTGCAGGCAAACACCACAACGACCGACCCGGCTGACCAAACAGTTTGCCAGGGGGCAATCGCTAGCTTCTCGACCACGGCCTCGGGCACTTCACCGTTCAGCTACGCCTGGACCGTGGACGGCTCACCCTTTGGCGGCAATACGTCGAGCATCAACGTGGATACGAGCGCGCTCAGCGTTGGCAGTCACACGGTAGCGGTCACCACGACGGGCGCTTGCGGCAGTGCCAGCCAAAGTGCGACGTTGACGGTGCAAGCAAACACGGCCACCACCGACCTGGTTGACCAAACAGTCTGCCAGGGCGCGACGGCCGGCTTCTCGACCACCGCCAGCGGCACCGGTCCTTTCCACTATGCGTGGACTGTGGACGGTTCACCCTTTGGTGGCGACACGAGCAGCATCAGCGTCCCGACTGGTTCGCTGAGTGTGGGCAATCACACGGTGGCAGTCACGACGAGCGGCGTCTGCGGTAGTGCTTCGCAGAGTGCCACGTTAACCGTGCAGGAAAACACGTCCACCACCGACCCGGCTGACCAGACGGTATGCAAGGGCGCCACTGCCAGCTTCTCAACTACAGCTTCCGGTACCGGCCCGTTCCACTATGCGTGGACTTTAGACGGCTTGCCCTTCAACGGCGACAGCCCGACGATCAATGTGCCGACCGGTTCGCTTAGCTCCGGCAATCACACAATCGTAGTTACCACCAGCGGCACGTGCGGCACCGCTTCGCAGAGCGCGACGCTAACTGTCGGTAACCCGCCGGTGATTACGCTGACCACGAGCAATATAAACTTGTGGCCACCCAACCACGCTTACCATACGTTCACGGCAGCCGATTTCGGCGCGACCGCGTCCGGCTGTGGCGGCGATCTGACAAGCAGCATTGTCATCACTAGTGTTCACAGCGACGAAGCCGAGGAGAATCCTGGCGGCGGCGACGGTAATACACTGAACGACATCGTCATCGCGGCGAACTGTAAATCGGTCCAGCTGCGCGCTGAACGCGACTCCAATCTGAATGGACGCGTTTACACGATAACGTTCCGCGTTACCGACTCCGAGGGGAACACCACCACCGCGACCGCGACAGTCTCGGTGCCGATTAGTTCCAGCAGCGGCACAGCCGTGAATGGACCCGGCCCCGGCTACACGGTGACGAGCGCCTGTCCGTAACGTAATTAACTTGGATCGAAGGGATGTTTTTGAGAAAGGTGATTAAGATGAGGACTCACTTGGTTAAGTCAAAACGACTCGCAATCGCGATGATTCTCCTTGGCATGTTTGCTGCGCTGCCGCTGCTTTTGCGAGCGCATGCGGCCGGCACCAGCATCACAATCGCAAACAATTCCAGCCGGGAGATTCGCCACCTGTATCTGGCGCCGGCCACCGGTGATAACTGGGGACCAGACCAGCTCAGCGGCGCGATCCCCGCGGGCGGCGGTTCGTTTACGCTCGGCGATCTTTCCTGCAGCGGTAGTGGAGTGAAAGTTATTGCCGAAGACCAGAATGGCTGCTTCCTCTACCAGGTGGTGTCGTGTAACGAGAGCGTGACCTGGACAATCACAAACGACGCAGTGCCCGATTGTGGCAATTGACCCGGAATCACGCTCAGCATTCGTTCGCAACTTTGCGGGGCGCAGAGAGATCTGCGCCCCGTGTTTCTTTTGCCTTCAGAACCCACTTCCACGAATAGCTGCTAAACTATTGACCGGAATGCCAAGGCCAACGTAAAGTATGTGCCGAATCGACCCGGCAAATGTTGCAACGAAATTCACACCCGCGAGTCCTCTGACCGCACAACCGCTCGGACGTTTAACTTAGTTAATAGAACAAGGAGATTCCCTCGATGTACCCCGTTAAGAATTCTGCCTCTAACACGCTACTCGCCACCTTTCGCTTAACACCACGGGCGGCTATCAAGTTGGTCTTAGTTTGCTTGATGACGATTAGCGTGCCGTACGCGCTGTACGTACGCGTTGACTCGAAAAATACAAAAGCAGCGATCCCGACTTCGGGGAGCAGCCGAGCGAATTCGTACCTTAACGTGAAAGAGGGACAAACCTTGCGCGCCGATTATCGCGGCGAGCAAGCCGTGACTCAGGCCATGCGGTCCGGCGATGCGAAAGCGCGCGCTTTGACCTCGACAGATATCGACGGCGACGCTACGCCCGATCTGTTGGCGGGTTACAGCTATGGCGCAATCGGTATCGTGACGATTCAACGTGGAAACCCGGAGGCGTTTGCGCCGAAGGATGAATCGGTCTACCAGCGCATTCATGACGGCTACAATCCAAGTTCGTTGCT
>JBKPNP010000127.1:0-2388 GCA_046732775.1 Acidobacteriota bacterium | reverse complement strand
TTTCGGAGGACTCACCATGAATTCGACACGCTTGTCGACGCTTCTTATTTGCTCGACGCTATTCTCATCCGTCGCAGTCGCACAAGAGTGGACGCAGTGGCGCGGACCAAACCGCGACGGCAAAGTTACGGGCGCAACGCTGCCGCAAACCTGGCCCGCTGCTTTAAAAGAAGAGTGGCGCGTCAACGTGGGAATCGGCCACGCCTCTCCGGTTGTGGCAAATGGCCGAATCTACGTCTTCGCTCGCCAGGGCGAAGAGGAAGTGTTGCTTTGTCTCGATGCTGCCAGTGGTAAAGAGATCTGGCGTTCAGCGCAGCCAATCGATTATCAAATGCATCCGGCGGCGATGGGCCACGGCAAAGGTCCGAAGTCGACGCCGCTGGTCAACAATGGCAACGTTTACACCTTCGGTATAACGGGTGTGATCTCGTGTCACGATGCAAAAACCGGAAAGCTGAAGTGGCGCGAAACCGCGAAACAGTTTCCCAACACCTCGCCCCTTTTCGGCACTGCCATGTCGCCCGTAATCGATAACGGTTTGCTGATTGCGCATCTCGGCGGCCACGACAAAGGTGCGCTGACGGCGTTCGACAGCGAAACCGGAGCGGTTAAATGGTCGAACGAACTCGACGGACCCGCCTACGCTTCGCCGATGATCGTCACGCTCGCAGGCGTGCGGCAGGTTGTTAACCACACTCAGAAGGAATTTGTCGGAGTGGACGCGGCGACCGGCAAACTGCTGTGGCGGCTGCCGGCGAAGTCTGAATATGAAGAAAATTCAATCACCACGATTCCCTACAAAGACACGTTGATTTTTTCTCGCGAGGGCATGGGATTAACTGCCATCCGACTGGAAAAAGAAAACGGACAAATCGTTCCGCGTGAAGTTTGGGGCAACAAAGAACAGCAGTTGTACTTGAGTTCACCGGTGCTGCAAGGCAACACGCTTTACGGTATGTCTGCGATGAAGAAGGGGCAGTTTTTTGCGCTTGATGCGGACACGGGCAAAATGCTCTGGCTAAGCGAAGGCCGGATGGGGGAGAACGCTGCGCTACTAAACTTGAACGACAAAGCGATCCTGATGCTCACGAACGATGCGAAATTAATTGTGTTGCCTGCCGGCGCGAAAACCTACGCGCCAGTTGCCAGCTACACAGTGGCAAAGAGTCCGACGTGGGCCCATCCGGTTGTCGTTGGAAAACGGATATTCATTAAGGATGAAATGACGCTGGCCGCGTACTCGATGCTGTGAGTGATGAGTGATGAGTAATGAGTAATGAGTGATGTAGACGAAGGCTGAACGCTTTGCTTTCTGCTCATCACTCATTACTCATTACTCATCACTCATTTCCGGCCTTACTGCGCGGCGATATTAAACGCGGCCATTTCGTTTGCGTTTCTAACCAACAACCGTCCGCCGGCGATCGCCGGGTAGTTCCAGGTCTTGCCCTCAATGGCGGCGAAGCGCGCGACTTCCGTAAACGCCTGTGGCGTGGCTTTCACCAAGGCGAGCTCGCCGGTGTCGCTCGACACAATCAGGTGGCCGCTCGCCAGTAGCACCTGCCCGTAACCGTACCGCCCGCCTTTCCACTTGCGCTCGCCCGTCTTCACGTCCACGCAGCTGAGAATGCCTTCGTCCAATCCGTAAATATAACCCTCATGAAGAACCGAACTGTTGAACTTGTTCTTCATCGTGTTGTTTTCCCACAGAGACTTGGCGGACATCTCTTTCCCGCTGCCGCTCACTTCAACCAGCGCCGCACCCTTGCCGTAGCCCGACGAGATGAAGAAGTGGTTGCCGTCAACCATGATCGGCTGCGACACGTTGATGCCCATCGATGTGTCCCAGGTCAGGTTCCACAACAGAGCACCGTCTTCCGGCGCTAAACCGAAGACTCGGTTAGAACTGACAACAATGATTTGCCGGCGACCGTTAAGCGTCACCAGCATCGGAGACACGTAAGCCTGCGGATCGCTTTGCGACTTCCAGACTGCGGCGCCAGTCGCCTTGTTGTAGGCCACCACTGACTTGTTTGCGCCCCCTGGGAGGACGATTACTTTGTCGTCAACAATCAACGGCGACGCGGCCATGGCCCACGAGAGGTTCGACGCGCCGTTTTCTTTGAGAATGTTTTTTCCCCAAAGCACGCCGCCGCTGCGCGCATCGAGACAACGAAGCTCGCCGGTCGCGCCGAGCGCGTAGATACGACCGTCGTCCCACGTAGGTGTAGAGCGTGGCCCGTCCCCGGTCGAATCGGTGAACTCAGCGTTCCATGCCTGTTTCCAAATTTCACGGCCATTCGCCACGTCGTAAGCAACTACCACTTCCTGCGATCGTCTTTGTTCGATCGTAAACGCCTTGCCGTCTGCGACGGTGAACGATGAATA
>JBKPNP010000126.1:0-2304 GCA_046732775.1 Acidobacteriota bacterium | reverse complement strand
ACCGTCTTATCCATCAGCACGTGGGTGCCGCGATAGACAGTCCCCATACCGCCACCGCTAAGCCGTTCATCAATGCGATATTTTCCGGCTAGCGTTTGACCGAGCAACGAGTCGTCAGTCTTCTCGAGAGCTATGCCGTCTGCAGGACAGAGGGTGGTGGTGTCGGGATACTCAGTGCCGCATTTTGGACAAGCTTTCATTTAGCGTCGCGTCCTCGCCAGGGTGTAAGGCATTTCCTGCCTGTCGTTGGTTTAAACGACAGAGAGGGGTTCTGTCGCAGTGTAATCAGAGACAAATGTTTTATACCGGGAGAATATTTAGAGCGTATCACAGAGATTTAGAGGCGGCAAAGAATTGTTGAAAACAGTTCCGGGTCTCAGTGTTTTGAAATCAAAACTGAAAATGCGAGCGCAGCTTTTAAGCGACGCTCGCATTCCCGTTAACACTAACGCTACCGGATTCGAGTTATACCTTCACGAACACGATAACCAGCGCGAACAGAACCAGAGACTCGATGAGTGCGAGTCCGAGGATCATCATTGTTTGGATCTTCGCTGCCGCACCCGGATTACGCGCCGCACCTTCGCACGCCGCCGCGCCAATACGCGACTGCCCGAGGGCGCCGCCCACTACCGCGATCGCAAAACCGACACCGGCCGCGATTGCTTTGAGTCCGGCGCTATTGTCTACATGCTCTGTAGCTGCCGGTGCCTGGGCGAGCGCCGGCATCGCGGCCATCAGCACGCCCACCACGGCGAAGAAAAGAAATCTCAATCTACTCATTTTTGGTTTCTCCTGGGGGACAACCCCCAATCATCATGCTCAACCCAGCTCAAGCAGCACCGGCCGTTATGATTTCGGCTGCATCCGGTATCCACCGCCCCTCGAACAACGGCGCTCCAGCGAGACAGACCTGAATTAGGATAGGTCGATAATTTGCCAGTTCGCTTGACTGTTGGTCTAGCGTGTTCAACTTTGCGTGACAACGTGTGCAGCACCTGCGCTGCATCGCTCGACACACGTTTGAGGTATTACTCAAGAAACTGCGAGCGCGGGTTGCTCAGTCTGCGCATGAACATGATCAGACGCGGCAACGCCATCCGCGTGTTCCGCATGATCGTCGTGCGTCTCATGCGAAACTTCGCTCAGATAAAGCTGCGAAAGCAGTACGAAAACAAAGGTTTGAATGAATGCGACAAAGATGCCCAGCGGCATCAGGAAAATCGGAATGATCCAATGAGTGACTGCGGGATAAAGGCCGGCGACTGTGTGGGTAACCTTTTCATCGGCAAACATGTTTCCGAACAAACGAATCCCGAGCGAAAACGGACGGATGAAGTTACTGATCAGCTCAATCGGAAAAATCAGCGGACCGATCCACCAGATTGGCCCCCACAGATGTTTGAGATGTCCGAAGAGTCCATTCTCCTTGATGCCGATCCAGTTGTAATAAAGAAACGACGAGAGACCGAGCGCAAAGGTGACACTGACGGCGGCCGTCGGAGACATGAACAACGGGAACATGCCCATCAGATTTGAAACCAGGATCAGCACCGCGAAGGTCATCACTACCGGGAAATATTTCAAACCCTGTGGGCCAATGATGTCTTCCAACATGCCGCGCACCGCCAGTACGGCAACCTCCAACGTCTGCTGCCCGTATCCCGGTTCTTCTTCGGAAAGTTGCCCTTTGAGAATCCAGATGATCACAACGCTGAGGATGCACGCAATCACGAACATCACCGTGTACCAGGGGATCGCGGTCTCCGGCGTGTAAGGACCAAACACTGCTTCCGGCGTCGTATTAAACTTGGCGAAGAACTTCGTCCAAAGCGGATAGGTGTAGTTCATCTCGAACCGGTAAGCCCACTCACCAAAGTAGTGATTTACCAGTTGAACAACCAGCGGCGCATGCTCGACCTCTTCGGCGTGCTCTGAACCCTTGGACGCAGCTTCCTGTAACCAGAACATCAACTAGTTTCCTCTCGGTGAACAATTAACAAATAAAATTCGCGCAGTGCTTCAACAAACAAGGCCGCGACAAAACTGCAAAGGCCCGCGATGGTAGCGCCCAGCGAAACCAGACGCAGCTTGTAAGCGACAAAGACGGCAACAGCGATTACTACATAACGGAGAATGTACTGGGCCAGACTCAGCTTGGGCTTTGCACCGTGCGCGACAACCTTGAAAGCGGCGGCTGCTGAAGTGCTCAGCCAATGATGATTCAGCAAAGAAAGAATTCCGCCCAGCAGTAACCCGGCCGTAATGCGCCACTGTGCAAACGGCAAACTCGCGACGACGGCA
>JBKPNP010000125.1:0-6493 GCA_046732775.1 Acidobacteriota bacterium | reverse complement strand
GTAGTCGTGGTCGAGGTCTTCAGCCGAAGGCCCTTTGAAGGAAAACACCTGACATCCCTGCGGGTTGACGCCGGAGAGGACATGTTTGATCGCGCCGTCTTTGCCGGCGGCGTCGAGCGCTTGAAAGATCAGCAACAGTGCATATTGATCCTGTGCATAGAGCCGGTCCTGCAGAATCGCGAGCGCCTTGATGCCTCTCGCTAAGGCTTGCTTCGCTCTCGGCGCATGCGTCGAATCGAAATTAAGCGTCTCGCCCGGATCGATGTCAGCGAGGTGAAACTTCTTTCCGTCGGTAATCCGAAACGTTGCGGCGAGTTCGCGTGAGTTAGTTATGACCTGCTCCAGGTTCATAGGTGGCACTGACCTCAAGACGCTGGGTCGATTGATTGCTTACGACCCACCCGCTACCGCCGGCGGTGCTGACTTCATCACGCGAGTAATTGAGCCACGACGCGGGTACTGACTTGATGACAACGATGTGTGGCCACAACTGTCTTACCGCACTCGCAGGTTCACCAGCTTCCAGGGAAACTGAAACAACTCGATTTCCGTCTCGCCTTCCTTGTTCACTTTCAATTTCGTCGCCGGCATCAACGTGCCTGAGCTCTTGCCCTTGTGTTTGCTCATCACTATTTCGACGGCTGAAAGTTCGTAGTCAGAGGAACGCGTGTCAGCCCAAACTTCTCCGAACCTGAGTAGTCGATTAGTGATCAGGCGAAGTTTGACGCTGCCGTCCGGCATCGGGATTTTTCGTATGTAAGCGAGGTCGCCGCCGAGCGTGCCGGTAATCGCGATTCGTCCTTTCGACGGCATTTTCGATAAGGCGTTAACCAAACCTTCGTTGCCCTTTTCCTTAAAGGCATTGATCAGGATTTTTTGATCCGCCGGAAGCGACAGCTCTTGAATGATGATGGTGATGGAAGCTGAGCGGCCCAGTTGCGTGGACGTACCCATCGCGTTTCCCTGTATATGAATCGACTTGGGTAACTTCTGTGCAGACGTGGTCGTGGCGGCGAGGACGTTGACGATAACCAGCAATGAGATCGATAGAGCCGTGCGCATATCTCCTCCTAAATCCTTTGCGACTGTTTTTCTGACTTCAGGAGATTCCGCTCCCGCTAGTACGCGTCGTCTGAGGGCGGGGCAGTAGCCCGACAGTGATGGAGGGCTACCATGGCACTCAACCCTGGAGTGCACCGTCGACCCATGAGAGTCGTGCGTGTCGTAGCCCTCCATAACTGTCGGGCTACTGCCCCGTGCCGCGTCGCCTCCTGCAGCGTCAGCTGGACGCTAGTTGAGTTAGAACTGCCAGCCGCCACCGAGCGCTTTATAAAGTTGGACGACCGTCAGCAATTCGTCTCGCCGCGCCTGGGCCAAACTCAACTCCGCATCAAACAGTTCGCGATCGGCGTCGAGCGCTTCGAGCAGGTTTGAAACGCCGCCGTTGTATCGCAGATAAGCGAGACGCGCGCGGTCTCTCAGCGTTTCCGTCAACAGCTCGCGTTGCACCCGTACTTCCTTAACTTTGCGGTAAGCAATCAGCGCATCGGACACTTCGCGAAAAGCGTTTTGAATTGTTCGTTCGTAATTAACCAGAAACAGATCGCGCTCGGCCTGGCTGAAGCGGACGTTCGACTTCAATCGTCCGGCAGTGAAGATTGGCTGGGTCACTTGCGGCACAAACCCCCAAACGCTGCGCGACGCACTGAACAAACTCGAGAGCGAACTGCTTTCAAAACCGAGAAAACCGGTAAGCGTGATGCGCGGAAAATAAGCCTTCTTAGCCACGTCGATGCGCGCATTAGCCGCCTCCAAACTGTGTTCGGCGCTGCGGATATCAGGGCGTCGTTCGATGAGGTCGGAAGGCAAACCGGCGGGAACGTTGGGTGGCATCTGCTGTTCCGTCAAGCCCTGTCCGCGGTTGATCGCGCCCGGGTTCTTGCCGATTAGCAGACTGAGGAAGTTTTCCTGCTGTTCGATTTGTTTTTCGAGATCAGGGATAACTTCAGTAGCGCTGTAAACCAGCTCTTCCGCCTGGCGCACCTCAAGCATGTTTGATACGCCGCGGTCCTGACGCAATCGAATAATGCGCAGAGATTCCTGGCGCGATATCAGTGTGCGTTTTGCGATTTGGAGTTCGAAGTCAAGTTCACGCAACACGAAGTAAGAAGAAGAAACGTCACCGACCAAAACCGTCATCACTGACTTGTGTGCTTCTTCCGTGGCCAGCACATCAGCCTTGGCAGCCGCAGTCGCTTTGCGCAGCCGACCCCACAAGTCCAGCTCGAAGGTGAGCAGGTTGAGTAAAACGCTCCCGAACGTGCGGCTACGACCCTGAGGTTCGGGAATATCAAACTGCCCACTTCGTGACTGGCCGACTGTTGTGACATCGCCGGAGGCCGCAACTGTCGGAAACTGGTTCGAGCGGTTGAGTCCGTAGATTGCGCGTGCTTCATCAATGCGTGCTACCGCCGCGCGCAAGTCGTAGTTGTGAAGCATCGCCTCGTGAATGAGTTCCTGCAGCTTCTCGTCTTTGAAGACTTCGAACCACTTCGCATCGGCAATCGATTGAGCGTCGGGTTGCGGGTTCGGGTCCGCGCGATAGGCGGCTGGAATTTGAACCAGCGGTGGCGCGTTTTTCTTTTGACCGAATGTGAGCGGCGCCGCGAAGCTCACGATCAGCAGGAGAGCGGTCAGTCGAATCATGAGTGCCCACCTCCCGCCGGGGCCGGCATGGGTGGCCCGTGTTTTCCGGCATCCGCGATCGGCAACGGAGGAGGCGGCGCACCACCCTCGACTTTTTGACGTCGCCGGCCAACGCTTTCAATGAAGGTGTAGTTGCCGGGAATGATGAAGACGCCGAGCGCGGTCGCCACCAGCATGCCGAAGAAAACGCTCGTGCCCATTACGTTTTGCGCGCCGGCGCCGGCGCCACTCGCCTTCATCAAAGGGACGACGCCGAGGATAAAAGCGAAAGCCGTCATCAGGATCGGCCGGAAGCGGAGTTTGGCCGAAGTAAGCGCGGCATCTTCGAGCGACGCGCCCCCTTCGTGTTTCGCTTTAGCGAACTCGATGATCAGAATCGCGTTTTTCGCGGCGAGGCCAATCAGCATCACCAGTCCGATTTGAACGTAGACGTTGTTGTCGTAGCCCAGCAGCCAAACTCCAAAGAACGCGCCCAACCCCACGAGTGGCGAACCCAGCAACACCGCCCACGGCAGCCGCCAACTTTCGTACATCGCAGCCAGCAACAGGAACACACAAACGATCGCGAGAATAAATGTCGGCCCCGGCGGCGGCGCGATCTTTTCCTGGTAAGACAACGACGAGTAAGCAAAGCTCATTTCCGGAGGCATCGTCTCCGCAAATACTTTTTCCAGCGTCGCCAGTGCCTGGCCCGAGGTGTAGCCACGCGCGGGCGCGCCCTGCAGTTCTACGGAACGCAACAAATTGAATCGAGTTGTTAGTTCAGTGCCGGCCGTGTCTTTCATGGAAACGAGCGTCGACAGTGGCACCATTTGGTTCGTAGTTTTCGAGCGCACGTAGACCCTACCGATATCCGCCGAGTTCAAGCGGCTCGATGACTCCGCCTGGACGTAGACTCGGTAGAGCCTGCCGAAGCGATTGAAGTCGTTAACGAAAGTTCCTCCCATCGCTGCAGACAACGCCTGGAACACTTCGTTGACGGGAACGCCGAGCGTGCGCGCCTTTTCGCGATCGAGATCCACTTTTACTTGCGGATAGTTTGGATCGAATGAGGTGAAGACGTTGCCGAGTTCCGGTCGTTGCCGTGCAGCCGTGATGAACTTGCGCGTCTCTTCGCCCAACTGATCGACGCTCATCGATCCGCTGCGGTCCTGGATCAGAAAGTTGAAGCCTGAAGACGCGCCGAAGCCTGACAGCGTCGGGATATTAAACGGGAAGACGACTGCTTCCGGGATTTCGGCAAACTGCTTTTGCAGCTCGGCCATGATCCCTTTTATGTGATGAGCGTCGCCATGACGTTCATCCCAGGGCTTCAAACGCGCGAACAGCGAACCGTAGTTTGGCTGATAGGTATTTGTGACTACGCCATAGCCACCGATCGTTTGGAACGAATCAATCTCTTCAGTCTTGGCGAGGATTTTTTCCACGCGCTTGAGTACTTCATTGGTGCGCGCCAGCGAGGCTCCATTGGGTAGCTGCACGTTTACGCCGAGGATGCCCTGATCTTCATCGGGAATAAATCCAGCCGGAATTCTCTTCGCAAAGAACAACGCACCAACTACGACGACGCCTACGATACCGATGGTTATGATCGAACGGCGCACCAGCAGACGCGCAATGGTCACGTAACCCGTCGTGGTCGCGTCGAATACCTTGTTGAAATATTTGAAAAAGAATCCGAGCGGCCCACGCACTGGTTTCGGTGGCTTCAGCATGAGCGCACACAAGGCGGGGGTGAGCGTTAGTGCATTGAACGCGGATAACAGTACCGAGATCGCAATGGTGAGCGCGAACTGCTTGTACATGCTGCCGACGAGTCCGGCTAACAATGCGACCGGCACAAACACTGCCGACAGAATGAGCGCGATGCCGATCACCGGCGCCGACACTTCTTTCATGGCCTGGACGGTGGCGTCTTTCGGCGACAGCCCATGCTCGAGATGATGGATCACCGCTTCCACCACCACGATTGCATCGTCAACAACAATTCCGATCGCCAGCACCAGGCCGAACATCGAAAGCGTGTTGACGGAGAAACCGAGCAGCGGAAAGAAGATGAACGTGCCGACGAGTGAAACCGGAATGGTAAGCAGGGGAATGATGGTGGCGCGCAGGTTTTGAAGAAAGATGTAAACGACGAGCGTGACGAGGATCAGCGCTTCGATGAATGTATGCAGGATCGCTTCAATCGATGCTTCGACTGCGGGCGTCGTGTCGTAGACGATCTTGTAATCCATGTCGGGCGGAAACAACGCCTTCGCGTGTTCCATCGTCTCGTAGATCGTGTCAGCGGCTTTGAGTTGGTTCGCACCAGGAAGCAGATAGACGGCCATCGCGCCGCCAGGCTTCCCATTCAAGCGACCGAACGAGTTGTAATCCTGTGAGCCCAGTTCCACGCGGCCGATATCTTTAACCCTGACTACGGCACCCGTCGCTGTTTGGCGAACGATGATGTTCTCAAACTCCTCGGTCGTGATCAGTCGCCCTGGGGCGTTGAGTGTCTGCGTCATCTCCTGATCTATCGGAGTAGGCGCCCCGCCGATCTTGCCCGCGGAGGCCTGAATGTTTTGTTCTTTAATTGCCGAGATGACGTCAGCAGGAACCAGCCCGAGCTTCGCCATCATGTCGGGCTTAAACCACACGCGCATGCCGTAGTCAGTGCCGCCAAACAAATCCACCTGCGCGATGCCAGGGATGCGCAGAATCTGATCTCGCAGATTTATGCCGCAATAGTTGATTAGATAGTTTGCGTCGTAGGCGTCCTTCGGCGAATAGAGCGAAATCAGCATCAGGATGCTGGGGCTTTGTTTCTTGACCGTAACGCCTTGCTGATTCACTTCGGCCGGCAAACGCGCGGCGGCCGTCGAAACGCGATTTTGCGTCAGAACGTTGGCCGTATCCTGGTTTGTGCCGACTTCAAAGTTCACGTCCAACAGCATGCGGCCGTCGCTGGTGTTCGACGATTTCATGTAGATCATGCGATCGACGCCGTTCACTTCCTGCTCCACCGGCGCGGCTACTGACTGTTCGACGGCTTCCGCTGAAGCGCCGGGATAGGTGGCCGTGACGCGAATATTCGGCGGGGCGAGAAAGGGATACTGCTCAACGGAAAGTCCGCGAATCACAACAACGCCAAGCAGCAGCGTAAGGATCGAAATAACGATCGAGACGATCGGCCGGTTAATGAAAAAATTTGCCATCGGGGTTTTCTAGTTTTTCGCAGAACGGTCTAACGCGACCGATGCGTTTGATAACCTGACCTCGCCGCCGGGTCTCGCTTTTTGCATTCCTTCCACAATCACACGCTCGCCGGCTTTGAGGCCGTCGAGCACGATCAGGTAGTTGTCGGACTTTTCTCCAACGGTGATGGTCCGCAATTGAACTTTGTTTTGGTCGTCGACAACCATGACCGTCTTCGCCCCCTGCTGTTCCTGCACGGCGCGTTGCGGTACCAGGATCGCGTCGGCTTGTTCAGTCACGGCCACGCGAACGCGTGCAAACTGTCCGGGGCGCAGGTAGCTGCCCGGATTGGGGAACACTGCCTCAACCTTCATCGTGCCGGTGGTTGGATCCACGGCGCGGTCGACCACCTTGAAGCTGCCTGGACTGGAATGAATGCTGTCGTCGGAAAGAATCAGATCGAAGCGTGCGTCGCGAGCGCGTTGGCCGGTATTGCCGGGGTTAGTCAACTTTAAGAAATCCATCTCGCTGATGTTGAAATCAACGAGTAGGGGATTGGACAAAGAAACGGTGGCCAGCAAGGTCGCGTCGGTACGGCCGACCAGAT
>JBKPNP010000124.1:0-2652 GCA_046732775.1 Acidobacteriota bacterium | reverse complement strand
CCGCAATCGCGTGTCCAACGACTGACGCCGTGCACACAACTCCACGAACTGCCTTCACCATGCAGGCCGTTATCGATCTCGACTTCAACGCGCGGAGGAAAACGTTCCAGATGCTGACCGTAATTGACGAGCGAAAAGCCGCGAGCCGGTGCGTCCAGCGCAATCGCGTAAGCCAAACAAAGTTCGCCAAACTTGTGATGATGGCCGTACGTTTCGCCGTCGGTAGCGACGTTGACCATTGAACCGGAACCGACGGTGCGGCGCTCAAAGCGTTCAACTAAAGAACTACTCGAAGCCAACGCCTGTTCAAACGCAATCGCATGCGCAAGTGCCGGGTCGTAAAAGAACACTGCAAGCGAACGGCCTGAACCGTCACGGTGCAAATATCGATACGCGATGCTGGTATCGATCGTCTCAGCCGAAACATTTTGCCAGTCCTCGTTTGCGCTGCGAACGCGCAACGCTTGCTGCGGCGCGAGAATTACATACTTCAAACCAGCATCGATCAGCACGCCCAGCACATCGTCGTTGCACGCGGTTTCCGGCAACCACATTGACTCGGGTTCGCGACCAAAGCGGTAACGGAAATCAGCAGCGCCCCAACGCACTTGCGTCAGCAGATCGCGCGCATTGCATAGCGGCAGGATCGCGTGATTGTAAGCCTGAGCGATCGCGTTTCCGTGGCCGTCGTTTCGCCGAACACTGACGGCATCGGCGGCAAGAATGCTCGCGTAGGTTGCCGGATGGTTTTGTTCAAGCCATGAAAGCAGCGTGGGACCAAAATCAAAACTCAGATACGCGTAGTTGTTAAGTAATCGTTCCTCGGAATTGACAACGATACGGGCGCTGCTGTTTGGCAAGTAGCACTCGGAGTGAATGCGTTCGTTCCAGTCGTGAAAAGGCTGCGCGCCTGCTTCGCGATCAACGACGCCGGTCCACGGATTCTCGCGCGGCGGCTGGTAAAAATGCCCATGGATGATTAGGGACGTCATACTTGTCCGATGTTCGACAACTTCAGTTTGTCGTCTTTCTTGTTAGCAAGCTCCTCGCCGTAGAACCGAATTCGACAAACTGAAGTTTGTCGGACGAGTTTGTCGAACATGAGAGCTTGGTGCAGTGCTTGTTTCAACGATAACATCGCGTGGTACAAACGTTAATATAAACTCTTTTTATTCGCTATCGCATGGACTTTAAGGCTTGGATCAAAAGGCTCGGGTTCTGGGGACTCATGTTTTTCCTGTTGAAGGGAATTCTCTGGCTGACGATACCGGCCCTGCTCGCTTTGCTCGCCACGGAATAGATACAAGTTTCAAGTTCCAGGTTTGAAGTTTCAAGTGGGAAGGTCCGAACTCGAAACTTCGCTTCCTGGTCCGATGGTCTGTTGACACATCCAGCGACCCTGCATAGAATTTGACTACCCCACAAAAATTGAACCAGGCGAGGAGGGTGTTTTAGAGTGAAAACAACTATACGTGTCAATCGCAAGCGTCCAGAGTCAATGACCAAGCAGATCACGGACCAGCTCACAAACCTTATCGAATCGGGAGCGATGACAGTGGGCAGCTATCTCCCCAGCGAGCGTGAGTTGGCCAACTCGCTGAAGGTAGCGCGCAACGTTGTGCGAGGCAGCTATGAAAATCTCATGAAGGCTGGCCGCATCCAGAGTGAAGGTCGCAAAGGTCGTACGGTGAGAGCGTCGGGTGCCAGAAAGCGCGCCGGCACTACCAAGACTACAAAGACTGCTGGTTCGAAAGCGCGAAAAAAATAATTACGACAGAAAGTTTGGCGCCCGTCTTCCCCTGCCCCTCGCCTTACTGATAGCCGGAAAAATCACAAACTCAAATTCGCAGTCTCCTCTCCGAGAGCGAGGATTTCGCTGCGAATAGCCTTGCGTTCAGCGATGAGACGCACAAAGAACCTGCGTCTCATCAGGAAGAACGCGAGCGCGCGCACGCCACCGAAAAAGTTATCCAGTCCTTCAAAAAAGCGGATTGCCACGTATCCGGCTGCGGGTAAGACTATTAACGCCGCTAGTGCGAGCAGCCATCCCTGCAGCGCATAACCAACCACCGACGCGAGGATCCAGGTCAGCGGAAACAGCAGCATCGCCGACATAATCTTCACGGTGGAAATCATGTCGTCGTCGTCTTTCGAGAACCTGGTTGCCAAATACCCACCTAAACGATACGCGGGATAGTGAACTAAAAATCCGAGGGTGGCGGGAGCGACGAGCAGCAGGAACAGCGCCATGCGCGTTACCAAGTGCGTGAATACGTCACCAGTGGACTTGGGCGCTGAAAGGTCATCGGGATCGACACCTGCCTGCGACAGTTCTTCCTCGAAACGACTCATTCTTACCTCGAGTCGCCGCAGTCGCTCGGGCGCTCGCTCGCGCAGGACGCGGTAAGCGTTAACGAACCGCTGTTGCAACTGCAGCTCGTCCGCGAGGCTGTCGCTGGAATCGCCGTCATCCGAAGAAAAGATTTTTTCCGCTCGTCGAATTGTTTGCAGTGCCTCTTCATGCTCGGCATCGAGCATCACTTCACGCAAAGCACATTCGATACGATTTGAAAGTTCCTTGACCGCGGCGCGTGGCGGATCGGCGTCCTGTTCCATTTCGACAGGCACCACATCGATCGGGTTGCCGAAATA
>JBKPNP010000123.1:0-2384 GCA_046732775.1 Acidobacteriota bacterium | reverse complement strand
TTCAGCACTAGCTCGATAACCTCACGCACGGCGCCACGTCCGCCAACCGCGCGCGTGACGTAGTGGGCAACAGAACGCGTTTCCATGACTGCATCGGCAACGGCCGCCGCGAGCTCAACCCGCTGCATGAGCGGTATATCGGTCAGGTCGTCGCCGATAAACGCGACTTCGGATTCGTCAACTCCCGCTTGCTCGAGTATCTCTTCGAAGGCAGCATTCTTTTCCGGATCGCCCTGCCTGACAAACTCGATGCCTAACTGCTGCGCTCGCCGCGAGACCGCGCTCGAGTTGCGGCCGCTGATAATGCCTGACCTGAGACCGGCGCGATGCAGCAGCGTCAGACCCAGTCCATCGTGCGTATTGAAACTCTTCTGTTCATTGCCGTCTTCCGTAAGCCAGAGCCGGCCGTCGGTGAGCACACCATCGCAATCCATCAATATCAGCTTGATGCGCGAAGCGCGTCGTTCAAGATCGTCCATGGGTGCAGTTAATGAAGAGCCAGGCTGAAGTTGTTAGTTAACTTCAAAGAGTTCAATTGCTGAAAGTTTCCAGCCGCCACCGGTGCGAGCTAAAACAAAGACGGCAGTACCTGCATGCTGCACACCCAGTTGCTTGCTCTCGATCGCCACGTCAGCCGCGACCAGATTTGCATCAAGCTGTTCCGTACGCAACACACGCGTCTGCCAGATTTCCGGTTGCGTCCCCACCAGGCCGCCGATGAAACGCACCAGCTCTCCGGAAACCACGCGTGACTCGAGCTCTATTTTCTTACCGCTCAGGATTGCCTGATCGAGTTGCTTGATAAAACCAGTGACCGTGGGGTCTGCCTGCAGAGTGTTTGCCGCGGTTTCGGCGCGGATGCGACCGGCGCGCGCAGCGAGCGATGAAGCGTATTCCGCATCAGCTCGAACGGCATTATCGAAACGACGCGCCGCCTCAGTTCCCTGCCCTTTTTTCAACGCAATTTCGCCTAGACCTACATTCGCCCAGGCAATCGCGGAGGGCGTCGGCAGCAGTTCATCCAGGGCCTGACGAAATACTTTTTCTGCGTCCTCGAGGCGGTTCTGGCCGAGCAGCGCGCGACCCACCAGAATGCGCGCTTCCTGCATGTTCGGAGCAATCGCCAGAATCTCGCGCGCGATCGCTTCCGCCTTTACGTAATCCTGTGCACCAAACTGCCGCGCTGCTTCGGCGAGTCCGTCCTGCACGTCACGCGCTTTCGGCGCAGTGTCGTTTGCATAGTCGAGCTGCGGATAGAGCTTGTCGGGATCGACTTCAACGCGAACGAGCTTCGCCGTTGTTTTGAAAACCGCTTCAGAAAAATTCTTCGCCGGAACAATTACGTCGACCGTCAGCTGCTCTCCGGATGCCGCGGTGGCTGTCACGGTAGTCGCAGCGTCAATCGAACCGAGATTTCGCAACGCTGCCACCCACTCAGTCCCTCGTTGTTGTGGCAGACCGACCATTAGATCGAGATCGGTAAGCTGATCCAATTGCTGGTCGAACAGCAACTTCATGCGCTCGCCTGATCGCGCCACTAAAGCCTCACGCAAAGCTGCGAGGCTGATGCCGGTCGCATTCTGCTTGTTAGTTTGCAGCAGTTCCTTGAGTGCAGTTAGAAATATTTCCTGGCCGGCGGTGCTTGCGACTAAACGCCAAACCATTGCGCCTTTGTTTGGCACTGAACTGAAATACGTACCCTCCAAAGGCGTGACGCGTGACAGCGGTCCATCCTTGTGCGATACGGTGCTGTAAGCGAGACGCTCGCGCAGCAGTTCTGCTTTTGCAGCGTCGCGTCCGAATTGTTTCTCGATAAACTGCGTCGCGAGATAACGCGTTAACGCTTCGCGCAAGACGCCACCGCCCTCGCCCCTGACTGCGGTTTGTCCGCCAATCCACAAGCGCGCTATTGCTTCCGCGACCAGCAAAGCCGTTGAGGAATCCGTTTTCGAGCGACGAAACGCGCCGTACTCGAGCAACACCGTGCCGGCATCGCTGAAGCCTGAACCGCGGCGCACTGCTACGAGTCTTACCGGGGTATCAACGAGTGGCCCGAGCACGCCGGTGAAGTAGGAACGCGCGCTTGCCGTCAAGGTCAGGAGAGCTTCCGCCTGCTTTTTTTCGTCGGCTCCAGCGCCGCGTGGCAACAATGCCGAAATGTTTTTCGCGTCACCCTGACCTTCAACCCGATCCCATTCGCCCTGTACAAAAAACGGCTGCGCAAACAGTGTCTGCTCATAAACCGTGGGCCCCTGGGAACTCTTCTCGACGCCTGAACTCACAACGTTTACCCCGTTAACAACCAAACGGAATGGCGCCGTGTCTGCGCCGCGGATCGTGAACGGCGTGTTCGGCATGGGATACCAAAACGAGAGTGGCAGAAA
>JBKPNP010000122.1:0-3750 GCA_046732775.1 Acidobacteriota bacterium | reverse complement strand
CTCCTCGCGCAGGACGTCCGCAATCGTTTTCACGGTCAATGGATCTTCGGAAACGAAGATCAGCGCCTCGATAATGGCGATGCGCTCGGCCGGATCCTGAATCGTGTAAGTCTGCGGGGCTTCGGACTCGGCAGTCTCAACCTCCGGCGATTCAGCCGCGACCAGCGCGGCTAATTCCCGACTCGCTTCTTCGTTGAGCGCCGCTTCGGCCGCCGCTTCGCTTACGTTGTCGATGCTTTCATCAGTCATTTTGTTTTCAACTAAGTCGCAACTCTGGCGACGATATCGCCAAACGTTTGCTCCTGAAAAAGGTTTACTTCAGCGCTTCGTACCAACTCCAAAACCGAAAGAAACGCTACCACTAATTCACGCCGCGAACGCGCCCGTTCAAAAAATACACGCAGATTGAGCTCGCCCGCAGACATCACCATGTTGCGCAATCGTTCGAGCATCTCAGCGAGTGAAACTTCTTCGCGCTCAATCTCCATCAGTACTTCTTCTTTGTGGCGCGCAAGAATCTCCTGGAACACTTTCAACAGGTCAAACAGTCCGACTGCAACCTCGGGATTGTTTTTGTCAGTCTCAATTTCTGCGCGTTTGAATACGGCCCGCTCGACTGTCGCGCGCGACCAAAGCATCTGCGCGGCAGCTTTGTACTTTTGATATTCGAGCAATTGATCGACTAGTTCCCGGCGTGGATCGTCGTCTTCTTCCGCTGCCGCATACGGATCGCGCGGCAGCAGCATCCGCGTCTTCAACTCAATCAACGTTGCCGCCATCACTAAAAAATCGCCGGCAACGGCGATATCCAGCTCCTGCATTAGATGAAGGTAACGAAGATACTCGTCCGCAATGCGCGCAACGGGAATGTCGTAGATGTTTATTTGTTCCTGCCGGATCAGGTGGAGCAACAAATCGAGCGGGCCGTCAAACTCGCCCATGACGATCTTCAGATCATCGCTGGCGTGATCGGGAACAAGCTCAGGCGCGGAACCGGTTACGTCAATCGAGTTTTCAGCCGAAGCGACGCCTTCGCTCGACGGCTGCGAAGCCTCACTCGTCTGTTTGGTGGCAGCTCCGTCCAGCGGCTCGTCCATTAATTTCTCGCCCCTCTGATCCCAAGGCGGGCCTTGACGTCACGCAAGGTCGCGCCTGCAATGCCGCGCGCCTTTTCAGCACCCTGTTCCAACAGTTGACTCAGCGTCGCCTCATCAATTGCGTTCACGCGTTCCTGCAGCGGCGCCAAAAACTCGATCGTTGTCTCCGCGAGTTCCTGCTTCAACTTCGCGTAACCGCCGCCGTCAAAATGCTCTTCAATCTGCGCCGGCGATTTTCCGGTCAGCAACTGGTAAATCGTCAATAGGTTCGTGATTGCTGGACGCGCCGGATCAAATTTTATGTCCGTGCCCGAATCTGTGACCGCGCGTTTGAACTTGCGTTGAATGCTAGCCGCATCATCCAGTAAACGCACGCAACCATTCACGTCATCGTCTGACTTCGACATCTTGTTTGCCGGGTTGGACAACGACATTATGCGCGCCCCGACCTTGGGAATAAACGGCTCGGGAATGCGAAACGTCTCGCCGTAATCGCGGTTGAAACGCATCGCCAGATCGCGGGTCAGTTCCAGATGTTGTTTCTGATCCTCGCCGACGGGTACCAGGTCCGTGTGATAAAGCAGAATGTCTGCGGCCATCAACACGGGATAATCAAAAACACCGACGCCAATATTTTCGCGCTGCTTTCTGGCTTTGTCTTTGAACTGCGTCATGCGCTCCAACTCCGAAACGCGCGCGATGCAATTAAGCAGCCAGGTTAGTTCCGCATGCTCCGGAACGTCTGACTGAACGAAGATCGTCGAGACAGCCGGGTCGATCCCAACCGCGAGATAAAGTCGGGCTAATTCTCTCGTCTTCTCAGCCAGGGCCTGCGGGTCCTGGGGGCTCGTAATCGCGTGTAGGTTGACGATGCAGAAAAAGCTTTCGTACTCATGCTGCAGATTTACCCAATTGCGTAAGGCGCCAAGGTAATTGCCGAGGTGAACGTTCCCGGTCGGTTGTACGCCGCTAAAGATTCGCTTCGCCATGACTTCTCTACTGTGGTCCCGATCTACCGCGCTATCTAACAACTCCGAGCACCAATAAATAATAAACAAAATCCATAATTGGCCCGAGAATCGCACTGAAGAAACCTATATAAATCAGCGCCATCAAAATTATGAAACCATACTGTTCCATGAGAGTCAGGATAGGCTGAGCGCTTGCCGGCAGAAATGTCTCCAGAATCTTGCTGCCATCGAGCGGAGGAAACGGCAGTAGATTAAAAACCGCGAGCGAGATGTTCATGGTCAAAAACATTGTCAGGATTAGCCGCACTGGCTCTTGCAGTGAACCGTCAGTGAACCACCAACCCGTCATGAGTAACACCTTAATAATGATGAAAGCGCAGATCGCAATAAAGGTATTAACCATGATGCCGGCCGCGGATACCATCACGTTTGCCCGATTTTTGTCGCGCCAACGCAGCGGATTAACCGGTGTAGGCTTGCCCCAACCGATAAGCGGGATGCGCGCTGCTGTACCTCCCATGCTCCCAAAGATGAAGCCGACAACTGGGATTAGCAACGTGCCAATTGGATCGATGTGGGCGACAGGATTCAGGGTGATGCGGCCCAGCAGGCGGGCGGTGTCGTCGCCAAACCGATTGGACATCCACGCGTGTGCAGCCTCGTGCGCTGAAATGGAAAACACGAGAACGACCATGTAGATCAGCAGTTGTGGGAGTAGTTGTGCGGTCACTTGATACTTGTAAGAAGCGTTAAAAGACTCAGCACGTTAGCATCCTGCCCGATGGCTGTCAAAAACTTCATAACCGCTAATCGCCATGAATCTTGTGGCGTAAAGCTGGCGAATAATTCGTCGCCCAATCGATCCACGTGGGTCGACTAATTCAGAACCCCGACTCGTCGGGAACTTGAGCGGCAATCTGCGTTCACCCGGTAGCGACCGCGTCCCGTCCGTCAAGCTCAACCGCCGCTGCTCACAATGAGACCTTCCCGGCTAATACTGAAGCGACAAGCTATAGACCGCATCGGTCGAGGCGATGCCCAAATCGCCCGTTGAGTTCAAAGCCAGGCCGACCAAATTCATTCCCGCAACAAACATCTCTGCTTCGCTGCCGTCCGCCGAGATTTTGACGATGCCGCGTCGTCCACGTAACGATGCAGCCACCAAGAGATTTCCATTTTTATCAAACGCGAGTCCCTGGGGCCGGCCCAGGCCTTTGTAAAAAACAGACGCGTCACCGCGCTCATCGATTCGCATTACGGAATCAAAACTGGCGACCGTCGGTCCGGTGACGTACAGGAAATCGTCGGGACCAAACGCCAGGTGGTACGCCGACACTGAAGGCTCGAGTTGCGCCCAGGCGATCTCTTCGCCGATACCGTTGACTTTGTAAATTGTGCCGGTGCGATCGCCTACATACATCGTGTCGGAATGATCGAAGGCGATTCCGGTCGCCACCCCCAAGTTCCTCGCGTAAGGCACCGCTTCTTTAAAAGGCGTGATGCGATAGATGGTGCCATCCATCCGGCTGCTGACAAACATTTGACCGCTGCTGTCGAAAGCAATGCCGGTGGGGTTCTTTATGTCGCCGGAAAACTCAGTGAGCTCCCCGTTAACGTCGATGCGAAAAATGGTAACCGGAAGCTGTTCGCCACGCGCGCCGGAACGCGTCACCAAAAGGGAG
>JBKPNP010000121.1:0-3575 GCA_046732775.1 Acidobacteriota bacterium | reverse complement strand
GCGTCGCCTGTCGAAGTGCTGGGATTGCAGGGCGTTCCGCAAGCCGGCGATGGTTTCCAGGTGGTTGCCGACATCGCCCGCGCACAACAGATTTCGGGCCACCGCCAGATGCTGAGCCGTCAGGCGGCACTGCTGCAGAGTACGAAGCGCGGTATCGAAGCACTCGGTGAGAGCGAGATCAAGGAACTGCTGGTCGTCATCAAGGCCGACGTGCAGGGTTCAGTTGAAGTGCTGAAGTCTACGCTGCAGAAACTGTCGACTGAACGCGTGAAGGTAAAGGTGATACGTTCCGGAGTGGGCACGATTACCGAATCTGACGTGCTCCTGGCTTCGGCTACGCAGGCCGGTTCAACCGCCTCTGCGGTCGTGGTTATCGGTTTCAATGTGAGACCAGGCGCGCGAGCTGCTGACCTGGCAAAACAGGAGAGTGTTGACATCCGTCTCCACTCCATCATTTACAAAGTCGAAGAAGAGATTCGCGCTGCCATGATCGGCATGCTCGAGGCGATCGAGAAAGAGCGCATCATTGGCAAAGCGGACGTGCGCGAAGTATTCCGCGTGCCCAAGGCCGGCGTGATCGGTGGCTCAATGGTTATTGATGGTATCGTTCGCCGTAATGCGCGGGCTCGCCTGATCCGCGACGGCGTCGTCAGCTGGGAAGGCAACATCACGTCGCTGCGTCGATTCAAGGACGACGTGTCGGAAGTGCGTGAAGGTTTTGAGTGCGGTATCGGCCTGGAAAACTTCAACGACCTCAAGGTCGGGGATCAGATCGAGGCCTACGTGGTAGAGAAAGTCGCCGCTACGGAATTGTAGTTCCGAGTTCCGAGTTCAGAGTTCCGAGTCTTTCGAACTCGGAACTCGAAACTCGGAACTCAAAACTTTATTGTCATGCGTCGTCGAGAGAGAGTTGCGGACATCATTCGTGAAGAAATTTCCCAGATCGTCGGGTATGAACTCGAAGACCCGCGGCTCACGATGGTAACTGTCACCGACGTTCGCTTAGCCGGTAATGGCCGCGACGCACAGGTTTACGTGACTGTTGCCGGAACTGAAGAGGAATACCGTCTCGCGCTCGAGGCGCTGCGCCGCGCAGCTCCTTACGTTCGCAAGCAATTGAGCCTGTCACTCAACCTTCCACGGACACCAGAGATTCACTTCGTAAGAGACAAAGTTGAGGAAGCGGGCGCGCGCGTGGATCAGTTGCTTCAGGAAATCGCGCAGGAACCGCAGCGAAAGGACTCTAACGAATGATGAATTATGAGTGATGAATGATGAGTTAGCCTGATTTATTCATCATTCATCATTCCGAATTCATCATTCTTATTAAATATGCTTAGCCAAGTAGTTGAGTTGATTGAAAACAAACGGCGGTTTGCGATAACCGCCCACCTCCGCCCCGACGGCGATAGCTTAGGTTCCTCCCTTGGACTTTACTGGCTGCTGCGCGCGCTCGACAAAGATGTCGAAGTCATCATGCGCGATCCGGTGCCACATACTTACCAAAAGCTCCCTGGCGCCGCGGACGTCAGGGTTACTCCTGCCGCAGATCAACCGTACGACGGTGTGTTCGTGATCGAGTGTTCCGACATTGCCCGTCCCGGTTTGAAAAATCTGGAGCAGCAGTTCGTCGTCAATATCGATCATCACGCCACCACCGCGCTGTTCGGAAAAATAAATTGGATCGATTCCACCGCCTCCGCCTGCGGCGAAATGATCTACAACCTCGCCAAAGCGCTCGGCGTGCGCGTCACCAAAGAGATCGCCGAGTGTTGTTACACAGCCCTGATTACCGACACCGGCTCCTTTCATTATTCGAATACCACTGAACGCACCTTCAAGGTTGCTTCTGAGTTACTGCGCACCGGCGTCAAGCCTGCGAAGACCGCCGAAGCGGTGTTCGCAAGTTATCCCTGGAGCCGCATTCAACTGATGGGCGCCGTATTGTCGACCGCCAAACGAGACGAAAGCGGGCGGGTGGCGTTGATGCGTCACACGCTCGAGATGCAGCGCTGCGCTCAGGCTTCCGATGAAGATGCTGACGGCTTTGTTAACTACCCACTCACGGTTGGCGAAGTGGAAGCAGTGGCCTTGCTGAAGGAGTGCGAGACCGGAGTTTATCGAACCAGCTTGCGTTCAAAGGGCGAAGTGAACGTCGCCAAAGTTGCAGAAAAGTTCGGCGGCGGCGGACACCGAAACGCGGCAGGCTGCACCCTGCGTGGCAGTTGGGAAGAGGTCGAGAACCAAATCACTTCCCTGCTCCAGGACGCAGTCGGACGCGCCAACGGCAATCCCGATGTGACGGATGATGGGTTGCGCGAGGAATCGTAAAACTTAGTTCCGAGTTCCGAGTTTCGAGTTCCGAGTTCGAAAGCGTTACGAATTGGTTCGCGGTCATGCACTAGCATTGCCTTCAGCTGCAAGCGGTCTTCGCGTTTGAACTCGGAACTCGGAACTCGGAACTCGAAACTCGAAACTATTTTTTATGTCCGTCGAAAGAAAATACAAGTGGCGGCGCGAAGACTATCAGGAGAAGACGCGCGGGCTGTTGATGGTTCACACCGGCAACGGTAAGGGTAAAACCACCTGCGCGCTCGGACTGATGATGCGCGCCGCCGGCCGCGGTTTGAAGTGCTGCATGATTCAGTTCATGAAGTCGCGCAACGATCGTTACGGCGAGCATGAGTCCGCTGCGAAACTTGGTATTGAAGTTCATACCATGGGTGACGGCTTTACGTGGGACACTAAGAATCCCGACCAGGACCGCGCCACGGCTCGCGAAACCTGGAACCTCTGCCTCGAAAAACTGCGCAGTGGAGACTACGATCTGCTGGTGTTCGACGAGCTCGTTTATGTCCTCAGTTACGAACTCCTGCCGCTCGAGGAAGTGCTCCTGGAGTTGCGGCAGATCCGCGCGACACAACCCGCTTTGCACGTTGTTTTAACAGGCCGCGACGCACCCGCGCCTCTAATCGAAGCCGCGGATCTGGTGACGGAAATGACGGAAATCAAACACCCATTTCAAGTAGGCATCCGAGCCCAGCAAGGTATCGAGTTCTGACGGCGCGGGCGCAATAGCTGCTTCTAACCACCGGCTGTCTATGCTAACCTCTCGGACACCCCGAAATAATCCAGACGGCGGCTTTGTTCATTAAGCAGATTCTTCATGCCCTGGTTCAGCAAAAAGAGTAAACAAATCGAAGCGGTTCCACCCGAGGAGCGGGTGGTCAAAACCGAGAACGTGTTTGTGAAGTGCGACGGCTGCGAGGCGCACCTCTACAAACGCGAGCTCGAAGAATCGCACCAGGTCTGTTCGCACTGTGGTTTTCACTTCCGTATCGGCGCGCGCGAGCGGCTCGAGATGTTGTTCGACGACGGCAAGTTTGACGAGCTTGACGCGGAAGTGACCTCAATCGATCCGCTGGAGTTCGTCGATACGAAGCCCTACAGCGAACGGCTCGAGTCAGCGAAGGCCTCTTCAGGTCTTCCCGAGGCTGTGTTGAACGGGCGCGGCAAGGTTGGCGATCACCTCGTGCTCGCCGCGGCCATGGATATGTCGTTCATCGGGGGCTCGA
>JBKPNP010000120.1:0-1184 GCA_046732775.1 Acidobacteriota bacterium | reverse complement strand
GAAGTAAACCGGAGAAACCTGGCTCTTGCGGCACAACGAGCCGAGCATGTTTACGCCGGTACACGTTGCGGCATCATGGATCAATTCGCGTCTATGTTTGGTGAAAAAGGTCATGCGCTGCTAATCGACTGCCGCTCTCTCGAGGCGAAAGCGATTCGGTTGCAGCTTCCGGATGACGCGATTGTTGTTTGCGACACAAACGTTAAGCATGAGCTGTCCGGCTCGGCTTATAACGAGCGACGCGCAGAGTGTGAGTTGGCCGTTTCGTTGTTACGCAAAAGACTTCCGGAAATTCGGTCGCTTCGAGATGTGACGGGTAACGACCTCGAGCGCTTTGACGAGTTGCTTACGCCGCCACTCGATCGTCGCGCGCGGCATGTGGTAAGCGAAAACAGTCGTACGCTACGCGCTGCTGACGCGCTCGCGGGAGGTAATGCCTCGGAATTTGGACTCTTGATGCAACAGTCACACGCGTCACTGCGCGACGACTTCGAAGTTAGTTGCGCGGAACTCGACACGATGGTGCAGCTGGCGATGTCGCACGAGGGCGTATCCGGCGCGCGCATGACCGGGGGAGGCTTTGGTGGCTGCACGGTAAACTTAGTGAGACGCGATGTCGTCCCTGCATTCCGTGAGTTTATTTCGGACAATTACAAACGTGAGACCGGACTCGACGCCGAGACATATTTAGTGGCGGCTGACGACGGCGCGCATGAATTATCCGAAGTTGTGACTTAAAGCCGGGACTCTGGGACCCCAAAATTCAATCTTCTCTGTGCATCCTCTGTGTTCTCTGTGCCTCTGTGGTGATAAACATTTGGCGATTCACCACGGAGTCACAGAGAACACGGAGGATGCACAGAGGATTTCATTACCCAATATTCGAAAAACCAAATGACTGACTCCGTTGAAATCCCGCGCCCGGAATATCCGCGACCGCAGTTTGCGCGCGACCGCTGGATGAACCTTAACGGCGAATGGGAATTTGCATTTGACGATCGGAACGAAGGCAGCGAACGCGGCTGGCAGGACGGACGCGAACTGCCGCAACGAATTACCGTTCCGTTCGCGTACCAAACAAAACTATCGGGCATTAATGACAAGACTATTCATGAAGTTGTTTGGTACGCGCGCACTTTCCACCTGCCTGAAGATTGGTGTCGCGGCGATCTCTTGCTGAATTT
>JBKPNP010000119.1:0-5234 GCA_046732775.1 Acidobacteriota bacterium | reverse complement strand
ACAGTTTGCGTTACAAAATCATGCTTGATGCCACTGACGAACATTGGAAGGCATGTCCTTACATTCACCTCCGCAGGGTTGACGGAGAGGTCAAGGTGCGCGGTGCCACCACGCATTTTGAAGGTAATGATACGGACTCCGATTCCTATATCGAGAACCCCGGTCGAGGTGTGTTCGCATTTTGGTCGTGGTCGGGAAGTCGCTTGATAGTACGTAACGACAGGTACGGTTTCTATCCTCTGTTTTATTTCGTTCGTCCAGATGAAATCGCAGTATCCACTTCAATCTTCAAACTATTGGCCCTCGGAGCATCCTCAGAGTTTGATGACGCTGGCTTAGCGGTATTTCTTCGAACCGGATCATTTGTAGGAGAGAGGACGGCGTTTAAGGAAATTCACGCGTTTCCACCGAACGCTGCTGCCGCGTGGCAGGACGGTGCCTGGACACTGTCCGGAGGACCCATATTACCTCGGCTCCAGGAGTTAACTTTCGACCAGGCGGTTGATGGCTACATTTCGCTTTTTCGCGCGGCGATTGCAAGGCGGGTTAGGTCAGGTGAACGAGTAGCTCTTCCCTTGAGCGGAGGTCGAGATTCGAGACACATCCTGCTCGAACTATGTGCTTCCGGACATCGCCCGAACTTTTGCATGACAGTGGAAGTACACCCGCCCCGGTCTAATGCCGATGTCGGTATCGCAAAAATTCTTGCCGCAGCGGTTAACGTTGAGCACTTTGTGGTTCCTCAACCACAGTCGCAGTTAAAGCAGGAGTTGCATAAGAACACCATCACCGAGTTTCTGGCTGAACACCCAGCCTGGGCGCTCGCCATCGAAGCTTTCGTGCGAAATAAGGCGGACGTTTCTTACCACGGAATAGCCGGGGATGGACTGTCCGGCGGTAATTTCATGACGCCGGACCTACTGAAAAATTACGAGCTGGGGATGACTGATGCCTGTGCGCAACATCATCTGGATATCCACAATAATGAGATCGTTCTGGAAAGCTGCCTCGAACCGCATGCCTATCGGACCTTCAATCGTCAGCTGGCGTTCGAGAATATCTATGAACAAGTAAAGGTTACGGAACGAACGCCTTCGCCGTCAGCACTGCACTACTTCTGGACCCGAACCCGTCGCAATATTTCGCTCATGCCATTTCGAATTCTCAATCGATCCAGCGAGGTTCGAGCGCCTTTTCTTGACTACGATCTTTACGATTTCCTGGCCTCGCTGCCTGGCTCCTTTCAATTGGAGAATGATCTCCATACCGGTGTGATTCAGCGAGCCTTTCCTCAGTACAGAGACATTCCCTACGCCTCTGGAGGCTTATCAACATCCGGTCGCGATTACCGGATCCACCTTTTGAATGTCCTCAAATACCTGTTGCTCAACCGTTCCAAGCTGGTTAATCGGTCCCGGGTGTTCTCTGTGCTTTTGAACGCAATCGTCAAAAACGATTTTAGCTTTGTCGTAAAACTGAACATCCGAAGAATCATTTGTCTAATTCAACTTGAAAACTTTGTATACAAGAAAGCCTGGGCCAACTCCAGCGTTTTTGAGGAAATGGAGCCTGTCCAATCGCTTTATGGGTCGCCGCGGACATCAAAGCGCGGCAGGCTTTCTAAACCAAGTGCGATCGAGGCTGGTCAATGAAAATCCACATCAAAATGCTGCCCGCCACCCACTCAGTGTCCATCGTGGGGCTGGGCCCGAAAGGTCTCTACTGTTTGGAACGCCTCCTGGCAGAAATCAAAGCGCACCCTCTGCGCGGTGAACTAAAGATTCACCTCTTCAACCGGTCACCTCATTTCGGCGCCAGCCCGGTTTACGATCCGCAACAGCCTGAATACATCCTCGTCAACGTCAGTGTCGGTGAGATCGATCTGTGGTCAGCGACCGACCCGCCCGTCGCCGGCGGCAGGGGCCAAACTTTTGTCGACTGGTATCAGGAAGAGTTTCGACCGGACACACCGCTGACCGGCGACGAGTATTTATCGCGAGCTGTCGTAGGCCGCTACCTGATGAATGGATTTAACCGCTTGCTGAAGCATCTGCCGCCGCGTGTTTCGGTTGCTCGTCACGTGGGCGAAGTAGTCGATATCCGGCGGGCAAAGAGCGGGTACCGCGTAAGGTATGCGAGCGAAGGTGAACCAACCAAAGAAATTCAAACTCACAAAATACTGCTCGCCACTGGTCACTCCCGGCCTAAGCCTGGTGACAAGGAGAAACATTATAAAGCCTTCGTCGGTCAGCACCCGGGGTTAGCGTTCATTCCCTTTGTCTATCCGGTGGTTCAGTCGATGGCCGGGATTCCCGCCGGCGCCAGGGTAGCAATGAATGGCCTTGGTCTCACTTTCATCGATGCGGTGCTCGAACTTACTGAAGGACGCGGCGGGCAGTTTGTGCGATCGGAAACGTCGGTTACATACAAACCAAGCGGCAACGAACCCGGCGCGATCATTCCGTTTTGTCGCAGCGGTCTGCCGATGACGCCCAAAGCTCAGGACCTCCCGCCCGATATGCGCCCGCTCACATTTTTTACTCCGAAAGCCGTGGCCGACCTGAGGGCTAAGCGGCCCGGCGAGCAGCTGGATCTGGAGCGTGACTTGTGGCCGCTCTTTGAACTCGAGATGGAGCTGCACTGCTACCGGGTGCTGATGGGCAACGAGCGTCCAAAACTGGAAGCGTGTGGCAGCGATGGAGCGGCGTTGCGCCAGGTTATCGATACTTACCTGCAGGAGCATCCCTCGCAAGAGCGCTTCGATTACCGGCAAGCGTTGGATCCGGCTCATGAACGTCGTTTCCAGAACGGAAAGGAATTTACCAGTTTCGTCGAACGATATATGGAACAGGAAATCGACCGGGCACGGCTGGGCCAGGGCGGTTGTGGAATCAAAGCGGCGACAGATATCTGGTACGAGGTAAGAAAAGAACTGGGGTCAGTTCTGCAATTCGGCGGTTTGACTCCTGAGTCACACCGGAAGTTGATCGAACATTACTTCCCGCGCTTCAAGCGCATCGTCTTCGGGCCTCCAATCATCAACATTGAAAAATTACTCGCGCTCACCCGGGCCGGGCTGATTGATTTTTCTGTAGCACGCAACCCGCGCGTCCTGACCAATGAGGCTGACGGTTGTTTTGAATTGCAGTGTGAGGAAATTCCTGACGCAGTCATGCGGGCTGAAATTCTGGTTGATGCCCGGTATCCCTCCTCGCATCTTGCGTGGGATGCGTCGCCGCTCTATCGCAATCTTCAACGCAGGAGTCTAGCGAGACCTTACGAAAATCGCTCGGTTAGTCCGGAGGTTTCCCCCTATTGCCCGGGCGCCATCGACATGACGGAGGGCTCAAACTTCGTCGTTGACGGCGAAGGCATCGGCAACGAAGACATTTCGGTGATCGGGATTCCGACCGAGGGAAACCTGATAGGTAACAAGACAATCGCCAGAGGGGAGTACCCCGGTACCTGGGCTGCACAGGTTGTCAGGCAATTGGAAACTAAAGAACGCGCGCTTCAGGTAACGCGCGTATGAGGCGAACCGATGTTTGCTGATCTGTCACTCGGGCCGCTTAAGCGTCCTGCTATCGACCTCGCGGATATGTTGTGCAAACTTCCAACGATGACCCTCGGGGTCCTCACACTCATAGACGCGATCCCCATAAAACTGTTCAGCCAGTTCGCTTGTGATCTTCGCGCCGGCACTGCGCGCGCGCTCGTAGTGGGAGTCAACGTCGTCAACAAAAATGTAGAGCCGTTGACTTACTTTGCCGCCCAGCGTCTTCGGGCTCTCGCGCACCGCGCTCTCGGATGTCAGACCAACCATGACCAGGCTGTCAGCCACTTCCAGATCGCCGTGCACCACGGCGCCGTCTTTGTCGGTCATCCGCAGTCGTACTTCGAAACCAAAAGCATTGACCAGCCAGTCAATGGCGGCGGCGACGTCGTCGTAAAAAAGATGAGGGGTGATTCGCGGCATGTCGTGGGGTGGATTAGGGACCATGAGACTCCTCTTTGAGTTGCGAGTTTTCTTCGACCGCAGAGCTTATAGCGAAATGATTTTGAATTGTCCAACGCGAAGTTTTTGTCAGTACTGATGCACTTTGGTTGAGGCCGCTTGGTGGCATGAGGGCAGTACCGTCCGCGGTAGCGGATGGATGCTTGTCCTCCGTCGAGCCACAAAGCCCTAACTCACGATCCAGGTTTTCGCATCCGGAACTGGATCAGAATTCCAGCAGGCGAATCATCCGCGCCTGCTGGTTCGAGGACACTCAAATGCTCCGCAAGCAACGAATATACGACCTGGGAATTTGGAGTCTCGGTCTTGGATATTTTCTTTTCTACACTCCTTACAGCGCCTTAACCAAAGCTTTGTCAAACGGCCTTTTGCCGGGAATGCGCGGTCCGGTGAGCGGGACAATTCTGTTGCCTGTCTCGGTGATGGCGGTAACCGCGGGCATGCTCTGTTTCATCACCATGATGAACTGGTGGGAATACGCCGGTCGTCGTGAATTCTTCGGTGTCAGCGTTCCCTTCCCGCGACGCCTGACGTTCTTATCGGGGATCTGCATGGCGACGATAATGGGGACAACGACCCTTGTGTTTTGCCTGGAAGGAATTTCAATTGTCCTGGTTCTGGTTTTGTTGCGAGGTGGCGTGCTGATCATCGCGCCGCTGGTCGACCGGTTAGTCGGACGCCGCGTGCGCTGGTTTTCCTGGACCGCGATGCTCATTAGTCTCACCGCAGTTTTATTGGTGCTTGCAGACGCAGCTAATTACAAACTGACCATCGCTGCGATCATTACTGTGGCGGCTTACATCACGGCTTACTTTGTTAAGTTTCAATTAATGAGCACGCTGGCCAAGACGGACGACAAGAACGCTACCTTGCGTTACTTCGTCGAAGAACAGATGGTCGCTTCCCCGCTCTTGCTGTTAGCGCTGGTGGTGTTGGCGTTGATTGGCACCGGCGACGCAATGATGGGATTCCGTCTAGGTCTCACGACATTCCTCTACAGCCGCGAGGCGATTTTGGCTGTGATGATAGGCGTCTTCTACGCCGGTCTGTGCATCTGCACGACATTGATCTTTCTCGATCGACGCGAAAATACTTTCTGCGTGCCCATGCACTGTGGTTCAAGCATGATGGCCGGACTCGCCGCCACTTTTGTGCTCGGCCTTTTGTTTCATTCACCCTCCGCCAGCAGTTCTCAACTGGTGAGCGCGGGGTTGATTGT
>JBKPNP010000118.1:0-2563 GCA_046732775.1 Acidobacteriota bacterium | reverse complement strand
GCGTGCTTCGCAAAGAGGGAACGACGCTCCGTTCTGTATTCCAAAGCAGCGCCTTGATGACGAAGGTTCGAGACGCAGTTGCGAAAGCCGGTTATGAAACCGAGTTGACGAGTGATGAGGAACACGGCTTGTGGGAAATCGAGACGACAACCCTGGCTGGATTGAGTTTGGCTATCGACTGGAATTTCGCCAGCTTCGTAGAATTTCAAAAGGCTGTCGAACTCTACATGTCACTCGAAGACACGCTGGCCGCTCCGTTCATCACCGGCACGAATGGCACCAGTGAAGAAATTCCGACGCGCGAGGAGTTGCTCGAAAAGGTGCTGGCCGCGGCGAAGAAGGATTTGTCCATACAGCGCTACAAAGGGCTCGGTGAGATGAACCCTGATCAGCTTTGGGAAACAACCATGAATCCCGAGAAGCGAACGCTGTTGCAGGTGAAGATCGACGACGCAGTTGAAACTGACGACATCTTCACGGTGCTGATGGGTGACGCGGTCGAGCCGAGGCGCAAGTTCATCGAAGATAACGCTCTGGACGTTAGAAATCTGGACGTCTAAAAGCTGTTTCTAAAGAGTCGAGTTCAAGAAGCGGGGGCAAGCCCGCCTTCCTGACCTGAGAGGCATTCAGTCTTGACCGTCCCGTCAAGATTAATCAGCTCGAGGTTAGGAAGGGGGCTTGCCCCCGCTCTTATTCCCGGGCTCCTCCCGAAATCGATCGACGCGGAAACGCGAGAGCTTTAGTTTCCCGCCCGGAGCAATGCCCGCCTTCTGCGCGGCTATATCCACTTGCTGACGCGCGGTTTCAACGCCGGCAATGTCGGGCAGCAACAACCCGCGTCGCTGGCTGGTTTCGTCTTCAACAATCACCCCGTAAATTTTAGGATCCAGGTCTTCAAACTTCGCCGGCTCGGGCGCGGAAATAATATCTACAGAGTAGCGAAGGTTGTCGAGTTCCTCAGGAGCGACCGGTTGAAACCTGGGGTCGCGCGTCGCGGCGCTGATGGCGTTAGCGATCAGCTCTTCACCGAGATTTTTTCCGACTGGTTCAATAGTGCCGATACAACCGCGCAGTTCTCCCTCCAGGGTTTTGATTGAAACGAAACAGGCCGCGCGCATCGATTTGAGCGCTTTCGCGTCAGCGGGAACTGGAATTTGTTTTCCGGTCCGGGTGAAAGTCTCTACGGCGCGACGCGCGAGTTGCGGGAGATCGTCTTGCTCACGATTAATTGCAGAGCTGCTGGAATCAGCGACAGCGCTCGCGGTTAATTGCGCCACCAGGTACCCGACGCCAAACGGCGCTTCATAACTCAACACCTCGCAAGCCGGCGGCAATTCACTAGTTGCCCCGAGCGCGACGAGCATCGAACGGTAGCCACACTCTCCAGCCGTCCGTCTCAGCTCATGATCAATGTTCGCAATCTGCAACGGTTCGTTGTCTCTTAACGACGCTACCACCTTATCGTCGAATTGATGCGCGGCCGGGTGAAATCCGGCAGGCGCGTCGGGCTTTAAACGGTGACTCAAATCTCCACTGGCGACAATCGCCACCGGTCGCTGCAAACTTTGAATGGCCACGCGAAGGCACTCGCCAAACTTGAGGTGGTCCTCATTCGACAGAAAGCTGTAGCCAAGCGCGACCACGCTGCCACGCCAACCGTTGCGAGCGAGAAAGTAGAGTGGTACCAGAGTTCCGTGATCAAGCGGCAACTTTTCAAGCGGTAGAATTTCGTAATTGTTGGCGCTGCTGGTGTCGGTGATGGCGGCGAGCAGATCCTGGTCGAGCGGAAAACTGATCTCGATGCCAGGTGCGCGAAAGTTGCGAAAATCTCCGGCTAGTTCAGCTGCGTGATAAGCAACGAAGGCGCGCGCGTCGAGCGGAGCGTGAGGTGAAATAATGACGACGGTTTCAGCCCCGCTCTCGATAACGCGGCGCGTGAATTCCGCCATGCCCTTGATCGAGGCATCGACTGCTCTACACGCGTCGCCGCCGACCTCCGACACCATGATAGGCGGATGCGGAGCGATGCCGCTGAAAACAATCGCGTTAGCGTTTGCCATGGCGATTACCGAATCTGTTAGGGAACGCGCTGATTTTACCACATCAATTGCAGTTGCGTTCCCAGGACTGATAGTGTCCTAATTTGTAAAGTAAGTTGGCTAGGGACCTAATTTTAGTTTTTCTCTGTGCAATCTCTGTGGTCCTCCGTGCCTCTGTGGTGATGAACGTTAGCCAGGCACTCACCACAGAGGCACAGAGAACACGGAGGATGCACAGAGGATTTCAAATGAGGCAGTACTGTTAATTTGCTTAGCATTGATCGTATCCAACGTGCGCGCAAACTGACCGTTTGCGTTACAGACTAGATGATGGAAGCGAACTTTTTTGATGTGTTGATTGTCGGCGCTGGGCCGGCGGGCTCGTTCGCGGCTGAAAAGTTGGCCCGGGCTGGCCAAGCCGTGGCGCTGTTCGATGGACGGCCGGACGGTGAACCGAAGGCCTGTGGCGGCGGTGTGACCGCGAAGGCATTGAAGGCCTGGCCGCACTTGCTTGACGCCGTCGG
>JBKPNP010000117.1:0-3562 GCA_046732775.1 Acidobacteriota bacterium | reverse complement strand
CAGTTTAGCCTTAGAGGTTTATCGAGTTTTGTGGAAATCATTCATGCACGGGCGCGAACGCGCGCACCACGAGCGGGACAATAACCGCCTTGTGCGGCCACTTGATTGGGGTTTGTCTTTTGTCAGCGACCACGTAAATGGCGACGACCCGCGCGACGTCCTGCGCAAATACACCGATGCGGCGATGGCTGACAGCGACGACTTTTACGCGCTACCTGCTGTCCCTGAATTCGACCTAAGCGGCGATCAGCTTACCTGGGCCAGCGTTATCGCCACGCCATCAGTAGAAAACAATCTCGCGCGCGCGCGTTATTTTCCGGTCAACGAAAACAAAGCGCGCCGGCCGCGTACCGCGGTCGTTGTGCTGCCACAGTGGAACGCTCAGCCGGACAGCCACGTTGAAGCTTGTCGCATATTCAACTTCATCGGCATGTCAGCGTTGCGACTCACGCTGCCGTATCACGAACAGCGCCGCCCCCCGGAACTCGAACGCGCCGACCATCTCGTAAGTACGAATGTTGGACGCACGATCCAGTCGATGCGTCAGGCTGTGCTCGACACTCGCGCTGCGGTTCGCTGGTTGAAAAATCAGGGTTACGAACGCGTTGGCATTCTCGGCACCAGCGTTGGTTCGTGTATCGCCTTCCTCGCGTTCGCGCATGAGCCTGACATCAACGCCGGCACTTTCAATCACGTTTCCGGTTTTGTTGCGGACGTGGCGTGGCGTGGACTCTCGACTCGCCATCTGCGGGAAGGCTTCGGCGATCAGTTAACGCTGGATGAGCTGCGCGAGTATTGGTCACCGATCAGTCCGGTCCCGTTTATCAAACGCTTGCCGAAGTTGGGTCCAAGGCCAATGCGCTTTATTGCCGCGCGCTACGACCTGACCTTCCCACTGGATCTCACGCAACAAACGATCGCGGAAGCGAAACGTTACAACCTGCCGCTCGACGTTGTTTGGTTGTCGTGCGGACACTACACGATGGCGTCCATGCCCTGGAAAGCGATCGACGCGTGGAAAATCGCCACCTTCATGCGCAAGCATCTCTGATTACGACCTGGCAAATCAGTGAGCGGGACGACCATTCAACAGCTGCTCGATCAACTTGATGAACTCAAAAACCGTTTCGGCGCGCGCGAGCAACGCACGGTCGAAAAGCTGCTGAGCCGCCTGGCCACGCGTAAGATTGATGACCTCGACGCCTTAATTCGTCTTCACGAGATCCTGCTCTTCATCGCAGCGTATCCAAACAATGCCCGCATCAGGCAGCTCGCGGAATCACAACTCGAACGATTTGCGTCGCGGCTCGCTGGTGTTGATCTCACCGCCTTCGATAACCCGGAAGTTTCGGGAGTCTCTGGGGCCTCGGTCAGCGATACCTTTAGTTATTACATTGTTCGCTGGCTGCTGCAGCGCTATCCCGCGCAGATAGCTTTCGATTGGGATTGGTTCAACGACGAAAACCGGCTCGCCGAAACGTGGCCGCGCTTCATGCCTTTGCTCGAGGAAGACGCTTTTGTCGAAGCAAACGTGCCTTACGAAACCTGGCTCCGGGCAGCGACCAAAACGAAACGGCCGTTGCCGTGGTTGCTAAAACAGTTTGCTGCGCTACCGCGTCCAGAAAAGGAAATTGCGGAGCTCTACGACTCGCAAAATCTTTTTGTAAAGTGGATCCCGACCTATAGCAACACACGCACGGGCATGCGGCTGCCGGGCAAACCTCCGATCTTCTATCACCGCGGCCCACTCATCCAGCGAAGAGATGTGTCGCTCGTGGATGAGCTACGAAAACCAACATCCCCGAAACTTAAATTACTTTCGCCCCGGCGAGGCGAAACTATTATTAACCTCGCGCGCGCTTCCTCAACCTTGCGCTATCGCGAGCTTTACGGATTTACGCACGGTGATCCGCGCAACGTGTTGCACGCCGATATCGGCCGCGGGGTCGATATCTTTGTGATTAGTCTGCCACCCGAACGACGCTTGCCGCTGCGTGCTTACCACGCGGCTATGATCTTCAAGAACCGCGTGCCCGTCGGCTACTTTGAAGGCCTGTCGCTGTTCGAGCGCATGGAAAGCGGATTCAATCTCTACTACACGTTTCGCGATGGCGAGACCGCCTGGCTCTACGCGCACACGCTCAACATCTTTCATCGCTTGCTAGGGGTGAATGTCTTCACGCTCGATCCCTATCAGATTGGTTACGAAAACGAGGAAGGAATCGAGTCGGGCGCGTTCTGGTTTTATCGCAAACTGGGGTTTCGCTCAGTGAAACCGGACCTGATGAAGTTAACGCTTGCTGAAGAAAAGAAGATCGCAAGTCGCAAAGGCTATCGAACACCTGCGCGTACGCTGCGGCGCCTCGCGGAGCACCCGATGGTGTTTGAACTCGAGCACACGCATGCGGGAGACTGGGATCGCTTTCAACTGCGTAACATCGGCCTCGCCGCGCAGCGGCGCATGGCGACGAGATACGAGGGGGAACTAGCGCGCTTTACTGTGGATGCCGTGAGGCGACTGAGCCATGTCCTAGGTATCGACGAAGTTTCGTGGGCGCCATCTGCACGAGCGACTCTAAAAGATTTTGCGATAGTGATTTCTTTGGTTGAAGACTTTTCGAACTGGAGCGATTCAGAAAAGCGAGGGCTACCGAAGATCATTCGAGCAAAGGGTGGCGGTGATGAGAATCGCTATCTAAAGCTAATGCAAAACCACGTCCGATTGCGGACGGCAATGCTGAAGCTTGGTAACGAATCCAAAGAAGATTGATTTCTCGATGCGATGGACTATCGCGGGACTGAAAGCGCTAAGTTTAGATTAACGCTGAAAGCGTTCGCTAATTCCAGCCCAGGGTTTGCTTTGAAACCCTGGGTATAAGGATGCCCTTGTTTGTTTGCAACTCTGAAGGAGTTGCTGGATTCGGTTATGCAACCCCTTCAGGGTTTCCGTCTTTCTTAAAATGCCCGCGCCCCAGGGTTGCCAAAGCGCAACCCTGGGCTGAAATTAGCGAACGCTTTCAGCGTTTGACCCAAACCACACTTGCGCCTTCAATTCGCGTTACCCGCAGAGCCGCAGCCGGTTTTCCAATATCTTGTCCTCACTCAAATTCTCTAACTTCGCGAAGTATTCAGCGTCACGGTCTAAAGCGCCCTCCGGCACCAGCCCCACAATCTCCGTGCTGAACACCTCAACTCCGATCCGCTCAGCCTCCGCGCGCACCGCCTCGTACGCCGCCCTCATTCCCGTCGTTTCGTAGTTCACCAAATTCATCGATACCTGCACCAGGCCGCGCGTGGACAACTCAAAGCCGAGCGCTTTCACAAACGGCAGGCCGCCATGACGCGCGCGCACCACGCGTGCGATCGCTCGCGCAACCGACACGTCACGCGTATTGAGGTTCACATTGAACGCAATCAGGAACGGCCTCGCGCCCACCGCGATCGCTCCCGCGGTTTCATGCACAACGAGCGGTCCGGCATCGGGCGCCCGCGCCGGGTCAACCGCAATCTGTTCGCGCAACAACTCCAACGCACCGCGACGCACGTCTTCGAGAAACACGCG